>JBMNVM010000039.1:0-10963 GCA_050946805.1 Acutalibacteraceae bacterium
TACTATTTGTCTTAGTTTGTGTCTCGCCGGCATCTCTGTACCGATCTCCGCAACTCCAACCTCGCATATTAAACCACAGCGATTTACAAAATTCAAAAAATTTTGTATTAATTTGTCGCTTTTTGTATAAATATGTAACATCCACAAAACCTTTAAAATATTTTACAAAAAATGGTATTTAGTGTTGATTTTGACAGTCATCCATATTATAATAATAAAAAATATGGGGGAATGTGACAATGGGTTTTTCAAATGAATTTATCGATCCCTAGACTTATTCAACCGCTTCTGGTCAAATGCTTCAGTATGTAGTAATACAGGTTACTTTGAAAGAAAAATTATTCGGCACAGGGTCTCGCAACCTGAGCGAATTGGAAAAAGTGATAAATGCTCAGGCAAGCAAAGGTTACCGTTTACATACAATCAGCACAGCCAACGGCGGCAGCAAGGGGCTTGCCGGTGGTGATCGCATTCAGGCTACCATGGTTTTTGAAAAGATATAAAGTAGTAGAAAACGGTTTAGATACCCTTTTGTTATGAAAAACAAGTACACAAAACCCGCCGCGAATACGCGGCGGGTTGCTATTTTTATATTATTTTGTATATTTTTCTCTTGCTACATAGCTTGTATGCAGATCGTGGTGAGCCTTATGACCGCCGAATCCGTCGGTATACCATTCGCTGTAAAGGGTCTTTATAACCGGGGACTCATGGGATTTCCTAATATTCATAGCGGAATCCTGATCATAAAGTACTTTTGCGCGAATAGCCTTAAGGTCAACAGTATCACGCACGTGCTGCGGCTGAATCGGCTGTCCGCCGCCGTTTACGCAGCCGCCGGGGCAACCCATTATTTCAATGAATGTCCAACCGTCCGGATTGCCGGCCTTCAGTCTGTCCATAACCACCTTTGCGGCGGCAGCACCCGAAGCCACGGCAACCTTAATATCGCTGCCGTTAATGTTTACGGTTGCCTGTTTAAGTCCCATTGTGCCGCGAACACCGGTAAAGTCGACCTGAGTATTGTCCTTGCCGGTAAGCCAGTCGTTGGCGGTACGAAGTGCAGCCTCCATAACGCCGCCGGTAGCGCCAAAGATAACAGCGGCGCCGGTATCCTCACCTAAAGGATTATCAAACTCCTCATCAGGCAAAGCCGTGAAATTGATGCCGGCCTTCTTAATCATGCGGGACAGCTCACGTGTGGTAATCGCAATATCAACATCAGGAACGCCGGCAGCAGACTGATCCGGTCTTCCGATTTCAAACTTCTTGGCGGTGCAGGGCATGATAGATACGTTAACAATGTCCTTGGGGTCAATGCCCATCTTGGCGGCATAATAAGTCTTGATAACCGCTCCCGCCATCTGTTGGGGAGATTTGCAGGTAGAAAGATGCTCAAGCATATCCGGATAATAATACTCACAGAACTTGACCCAGCCGGGCGAGCAGGAGGTAATCATCGGAAGTACGCCGCCATTATTAATACGCTGCACAAGCTCGTTTGCCTCCTCAACAATCGTAAGGTCGGCGGCAAAGTTGGTATCAAATACCTTGTTAAAGCCCAGTCTTCTCAATGCCGCAACCATCTTGCCCTCAACATTGGTGCCGATGGGCATATCAAAGCATTCGCCCAAAGTCGCGCGAACCGAAGGCGCGGTCTGAACAATTACGGTCTTTGTCGGATCTGACAAAGCTTCCCATATCTTGTCAGTATCGTCCTTCTCAACAAGGGCGCCGGTGGGGCATACAACGGTACACTGACCGCAGGAAATGCAGGGAACATTTCCAAGCCCTACCTCAAACGGGGTGCCGACAGCCGTATCAATACCGCGATTGTTTGCGCCGATAACGCCTACATACTGCTCGTTGCAGGCGGCAATACAGCGGCGGCAAAGGATACATTTATTGTTATCTCTTACAAGGTGAGGGGTAGAGTTATCAAGCTCATAAACCGGCTTGAAGCCTTCAAAGGCAGACTCCTCCACGCCGTAGTCATGGCAGAGCTTCTGCAATTCGCAGTTGGTGGAGCGAACGCAGGAAAGACATCTTTTGTCGTGGGTGGAAAGAATAAGTTCGAGAGTGGTTTTTCTTGACTTTTGAATTTTTTCAGTATTTGTAAGAACTTCCATGCCGTCAGAGCAGGGATATACGCAAGCGGTTACTATGCGGAAGCCCCTGCCCTCGTTTACCTCGACGACGCAGATACGGCAGGCGCCGATTTCATTTTTATCCTTCATAAAGCAAAGGGTGGGAATTTCCACGCCCGCAAGGCGAGCAGCTTCCAATACAGTAGAGCCCTTTGGTACGTTTACAGCAATACCGTTAATCTTTACATTTATCATATCCATAAAATTTCAGGCTCTCCTTTCTATATTTTCTCAATAGCGCTGAACTTACAGTTGTTCATACATACACCGCACTTAATGCACTTCTCCGCATCAATCTCATAAGACGGGAGCTTATGTCCGGGGGCGGTGTAAGCGGTTTTTGAAATTGCGGAAACGGGACAGTTTCTTGCGCACAATCCGCAGCCGATACATTTATCTTTAATAATGCTGAATGTAAGAAGATTCTTACATACTCCGGCAACGCACTTTTTATCAACAACGTGAGCTACATATTCGTCACGGAAGAAGTTAAGGGTTGAAAGCACCGGGTTTGGAGCAGTCTGTCCCAGACCGCAAAGTGAATTTTGCTTTATATATTTGCAAAGCTCTTCAAGCCTGTCAATATCCTCAAGTGTTCCCTTGCCTTCGGTGATTTTATCAAGCAGCTCAAGCAGGCGCTTTGTACCTACACGGCAGGGAGTGCATTTACCGCAGGACTCGTCAACGGTAAATTCAAGGAAGAATTTGGCCATATCAACCATACAGGTGTCTTCGTCCATAACGATAAGTCCGCCCGAGCCCATCATGCAGCCGATAGCGGTAAGGTTGTCATAATCAACCGGAGTATCAATAAGGGAGGCCGGAATACATCCGCCCGAAGGACCGCCGGTCTGAGCAGCCTTAAACTTCTTACCGTTCGGAATACCGCCGCCGATATCCTCGATAATATGGCGAAGGGTTGTGCCCATGGGGATTTCGACAAGTCCGGTGTTGTGGATGTTTCCGCCAAGTGCGAATACCTTTGTTCCCTTTGATTTTTCGGTACCCATGGAAGCGAACCATTCGGCGCCGCGAAGAATAATCTGCGGGATGTTGGCAAAAGTTTCAACGTTGTTTTCAACGGTCGGTTTTCCGAAAAGTCCCTTAACAGCCGGATAAGGCGGACGGGGCCTCGGCTCGCCGCGGTTGCCCTCGATAGAGGTCATAAGTGCGGTTTCTTCGCCGCATACAAACGCGCCGGCACCAAGACGGATATGTAAATCAAAATCAAAACCTGAATTAAAGATATTTTTACCAAGCAGGCCGTATGCGCGGGCATCGTCAATAGCCTTCTGCAAACGCTTTACTGCAATGGGGTACTCGGCACGAACATAAACGTAACCCTCGGTAGCGCCGATTGCATAACCTGCAATAGCCATAGCCTCAACAAGGCAGTGCGGGTCGCCTTCAAGCACCGAACGATCCATAAAGGCACCGGGGTCGCCTTCGTCGGCATTACATACAACATATTTCTGGTCGGCCTTGTTAGGAGCGGTAAGCGACCATTTAAGACCTGTCGGGAAGCCGCCGCCGCCTCTACCTCTAAGACCCGAATCGGTTACGACCTTAATAACCTCCTCGGGGGTCATTTCGGTTAAAACCTTGGCTAAAGCCGCGTAACCATCCATAGCTATGTATTCGTCGATATTTTCGGGGTCGATAACTCCGCAGTTGCGAAGAACGACACGATTTTGGGATTTATAGAATGTTGTATCGCTTAAAGCTACGGGTACATTCTCTTCAACAGCGGTATCCTCTCCCGTATCATTGTAAACCAAGCGTTCTACAATACGTCCCTTTAAAAGATGCTCGGATACGATTTCCTTTACATCATCGGTGGTAACGCGGCTGTAGAATGTACCATCCGGATAAATGATAACAACAGGGCCCAAGGCGCAAAGTCCGAAACAACCGGTTTGCACAACCTTGATTTCGTCCGAAAGGCCTAAAGCCTCGATATTCTTGCGGAAAGCCTCCTGAATAGCCACACTTCCGGATGAAGTACAGCCGGTACCTCCGCATATTAACACATGTGCGCGAATCATAAACTATACCTCCAATTTATCATTTAAGACCGGAAACAGTATATTCAGCAACGGCTTTTCCGCCCTTAAGATGCTCTTCAACGATCCTTTTAGCCTTTTCGGGATTCATCTTTACATAGGTTACCTTCTCTTCGCCGGGGTGATAAACCTCTACGATAGGCTCGTACTGACAAAGTCCTATGCAGCCTGTCTGCGATACGGTTACCTTGTCGGAAAGACCATTTTCGCTTACAGCTTCAACAATCGCATTTAGGACAGGACGCGCGCCGGCCGCAATACCGCAGGTTGCCATTCCGACAACGACACGATACTCATTGACGCCCTCGCGAAGGATTATTTTATCCTTCATTCTGTCCTTGATTGCCTGTAATTCAGCCAATGATTTCATTAATATCTTCCTTTCATGAACTTATATATTGTTCTTTAAGATACTCCTTAATCCACTTTATGACCTCGTAGGTGTTAAGCGGCAGATCCCCCAAAACACTACGAAGCTCTCTTGTATCAAGGCACGACTCGCCGCCCACATATTTGTGGGTGAAGAGGAAATCCGTGTTCGGGTGTCCTTGAATTAAAGTGGCAATTGTTTCGACCACGTCGCCTAACGGGATACAGTCGATATGGTTTTTATTAAATACGGCACATACTTTGGTGCCGTGTTCAAACTTGTTGTCGTCAATATGCTTTGAAGTTATATTAAGGCTTCCGCCCGTCATTTCAGCCTGAAGCTTTAAAAGCGGCAAACCCATTCCGACCTTGCGGGTGGTTCGCGTGGTGTAAAACGGATCGGTTACGGTTTTTAAAACCTCACTTGTCATGCCGCAACCGTTATCGGAAATTGTAAAGGACAATGTGTCTAAGGTTTCTTCGATAAAAATTTCAACAACCGTTGCTCCGGCCTTTAGAGAATTTTCGGCAATATCAAGAATGTTAAGCGACAATTCCTTCATTTGCTTCCCCTTAAATTTTTAATTAACCACTCGCCCGCGTTTTCGCTATTACCGCAAAATTCATCCAGTAATAAAAATTCGGTTTTTTCGTTTATGCTCCAAAGGTTGTGTGCATCGGAGCTGAATATCAATAGTTTATCTTTTAAACCGTATTTTTCGCGGTATTCATCCGCTTTTGCCTTATCCTTTATTTCAGCGCAGGAAAACTTAGGACTTTGCGGAAAGGTTCCCAAAATCGAAATTATTCCGTTGGCTTCGCGTTCGATATGCGCGGGGTAGCAGATTGCGCCGTACTTTTCCAAAAGGGCGGGTGCCCTATCAAGCGAAATATCGGTGGCGGTTGATAAGAGATATTTTTCGGTTCCAATTATATTGTCAAGGCTATCAAGAATTAATTGTTCACCGAAAATATCGGCGCGGTTTTCAATCAAAATCCGTCTTTCCTGCAAGTGCTTATCAAATTCCATAGCCGCTTCAAGATTCGGGAACAAACACACAAGGTGAATTTCCTCCGCAGTCGTAAGCTCCATGCCTGCTACCGGCAAAATACCGTGGCGGGAAGCCGCTTTGAAAAAGGCCGGACAGTTTTTGGCAGTGTTATGGTCGGTAAGCGCCAAAATGTCAAGCCCGTTAAGCTTTCCCATTCCGGCAATACTGTCAGGGGTGGAGGCATTGTCGGCACAAGGGGAAAGACAGGAATGAATATGCAGGTCGTAATAATATTTTTTCATAGCACACTGTGTAAATAAACCGCCGTATCGTAAGCACTTTTATCAGAATAAAGGATATTTATTCCCTTTTCATTTGCGGTTTTAATTATATCATCCTCAAGGGTTACGCCCTCGGCCAGAATAACGGCAGAACAATCTGTCAAAGTGGCTACCGCCAAAATATTGATGTTGGACATAATCGTAATCCAAACATCTCCGCTTGAAGCGTTTCCCATAACCCAGCTTAACAGGTCGCCGATGTAAACACCGGAGATTTCCCTGTCCCCTTCGGTTATGACGGCGGGTTTTAAAAAACCTTCCTTTAAAAGCTCATTTACCGTCAATCGCTTCGCCGTCCTTTCCGATTTTTCGCTGCCTTATAAGGCAATCCTCAAGCTTTGCGCATCCCTTTACGACATCCTCCGCAAAAGCGCGGCAGTTTGGAGCGCCGCAGGAGCCGCAGTCAATACATGGCAAATCCTCTTTTATGCGCTGTATGTCTGCCATCATGCGCATGGATTCCTTCATATTGTCGCTAAGCCTGGACACGGGCTTGTATGTGGGCAGATTTTCAAACATTATGTTATCGGGCAACTTAGAGTCGCTTGAAATAAAGTTTTGGGAAACCGGCAGGTACCTTCTCAGTGTCTGAAGTCTTGCCTTTGCGATAAAAGGGTTTTGAATTGTCAAAACTCCGCCGACACAGCCGCCGATACAGGCATTAAGCTCTATAAACTCAATGGGCGGTATGTTTCCGTTCTCGACCTCGTCAAGAACCCGAATACAGTTGTCAATACCGTCCGCCGCAAGATAACTGTCATTAAATATCGCCGTGGCCTCCCCGCCGGAAGATGCCCAACCGATGCCAATCATTCCCGAAGCCGAAAGGGACTGCACATCCTCTCCGTGCTTCATTTTGGAAATTAGTCGGAAATAAACATCCTTAATGGGGATTACCAAATCAACCTTGCTTTTGTAATCGGCAAAGCCGTTTTTGACATAGCTCATTTTCCCCGGGCAGGGTGTAATAAAGCAAACTCCGATTTCCTCGGGTTTAAGTTCGGGGAGTTCCTTTAACGCACGCTGCTTTGCAAGGTCGGCCGCAATCTCCATAGGAGGCAGCATATGAATTATATTTTCTTTAAGTGAAGGGAATTTAAGGCCGATAAGCCGCAGTATTACAGGACAGGCAGAGCTGATAGCCGGTTTTTTCAGGTTTTTGTCCTTTAAAAGTATCCTTGTATACGCAGATACAAGTTCTGCCGCTGCCGACACCTCGAAAACATCGTCAAAACCGATTTTATGTAAACCATCAAGAACATAATCCACATCGTCAAGATTATCAAACTGGCCATAGAGTGTAGGCGCGGGCAGGGCTATTTTCCACTTAAACTGTTCTAATTCTTCAAAGGTGTTGCATTTGGCTTTTTTGGCATTGTTGGGACAAACCCGTATGCACTCGCCGCAGTCTATGCAGCGTTCCTGATTGATAACCGCATGGTTATCACGTATACGGATGGCTTCAGTAGGGCAATGCTTAAGGCAGGTGGTACAGCCTATGCATTTTTCAATATCCAAATATACCGAATGATCATATCTATTCAAAGCAATCAAACCTTGTCAAATTTTTGTCAAACTTAATTAATATTTACCCTCATTGTAATCGTGGTACCAACACCTAATTTAGATTCGACATTCATAAAATCTGTATAACGCTTCATATTGGGCAGACCCATTCCGGCACCGAAACCGAGGCTTCTAATACTGTCGCTGGCGGTGGAAAAACCCTCCTGCATGGCAAGGTCTATATCCTCAATTCCGGGACCTTTGTCGCGCAGCACAATCTCCACATATGACGGGGTAACCGTAACCTCCGCTTCACCGCCGCCGGCGTGGATGACCATATTTATTTCGCCTTCGTACATGGCAATGGAAACCCGTCGTATAATCTCGGGAGACAGGCCTAACTGCCTTAAATTTTTCTTGACAAGAACCGACGCCTGGCCGGCCGATGTGAAATCTTCGCCGTCTACATTGAATTTAAAGGTTATTACGTCAGACATCTTTAACCCTGTTCCCTACAAGGCCGTTGCTGTAAAGTATTCCGCAGGCCTCGTACATTCTTTTGGAGGTTGCAAGTAATACAATGCCGTTTTCCTTTGCAAGTTGAATCATTTCCTCGGTCGGCAATTTGGAGCGCACAAAAACGATGCATTTCATATCCATCATTTCGGCAGTTCTTATCACCTGAGGGTTGACAAGTCCGGTAAGCAGCACAGCCTGATCCTTGACATAGGCCAGCACGTCGCTCATCATATCGCTGCCGCAGGCCGAATAAACGTGACACGATAGTTCCTCTTCGCCGCATATCAAGTCTGCATTAAGTAATTCCCTGATTTTACTGATTTTCATAACAGTATTTTCCCCTCGGGCAAAATTTGATTACTTTCCGTATTTTTCAAGTATTTTATCAACATCATCAACGGAAAGTCTTCCGTAAACCTCATCATTAACCGTAAGTACCGGAGCAAGACCGCAAGCACCTATGCAACGGCAGGCGGTCAGAGAAAACTTGCCGTCAGGAGTACATTCATCCGCACCGATTCCGAGCTTTTCGCTTAAACGATCAAAAATTTCGCCCGAACCTTTAACGTAGCAGGCAGTTCCCAAGCAGACCGAAATATTGTACTCGCCTTTGGGAGAAAGCGAAAACTGTGCATAAAATGTCGCAATGCCGTATACCTTTTCAAGCGGTACATCCATGCCCTCCGCAATCATTTCCTGCACTTCCATCGGAAGGTAACCGTATATGTCCTGAGCCTGCTGCATAACCGACATCAAAAGGCTTTTGTCGTGGCGGCTTCTTTCGATTACTTCCCTTAATTTCTGCTGCTGTTCAGCCGTTCCTTTAAAAGGAAGATTACTGATTTTTTTTAGCATGAAACTTTGTCCCCCTCTGAATTTCTAAAAATTAAATCTTTTTTTGTTTGTTAAAAAAAATTAACAACTATAAGGAAACACACATATACTTTGGTATTATAACACATAATATTCAATTTGGGAACCTTTTTTCGATAAATTTTTCACAATGTTCTTTTTGCACAATTTTCTCAAAAAAAACACAGCCACATTGTGAAATGTGACTGTGTAATGAGCAAATATTGTAATTTTTTATTACATTTTTGTAATATTGGCTTTAAGGGTTTCAAGCTGAGCACGAAGTTCTTCAGGCAGCTTGTCGCCAAACTTCTTGTAATGCTCCTCGATCTCCTCGATTTCTTTAGTCCATACATCCTTGTCAACCTCAAGAATGGACTTTAATGTCTCAATGTCCATATCAAGGTCGGTAAGGTCAATGTCCTCAGGCTTCGGAATATAGCCGATCGGGGTCTCAACAGCATCAGCCTTACCTTCGCAGCGGTCGATAATCCAGTTGAGAACACGCATATTGTCGCCAAATCCCGGCCAAATGAAGTTGCCTTCATCATCGGTGCGGAACCAGTTGACGTTGAAAATTTTCGGAGCCTTGTCACCAAGCTTTGCGCCCATATCAAGCCAGTGCCTAAAATAGTCGCCCATGTGGTAGCCGCAGAAGGGCAACATTGCCATGGGGTCGCGGCGAACAACACCAACGGCACCTATAGCGGCGGCTGTGGTTTCGGAAGCCATTGTTGAGCCTACGAATACGCCGTTTACCCAATCCTTTGATTGATATACCAGCGGTGCGCACTTAGCACGTCTGCCGCCGAAGATAATAGCCGAAATCGGAACACCGGTGCCTTTATCGAACTCCTCCGAAATGCAGGGGCAGTTTTCGGCCGGAGCGGTAAATCTTGAGTTGGGATGGGCGGCGTAGGTGCTCTTATCCTCCTTCTTGAAGACAGAGGGATCCCACGGATTGCCCTTCCAGTCAATCGCCTTTTCGGGCGGATTCTTGGTAAGGCCTTCCCACCAAACCGTGTTGTCCTTCAAATCAAGCGCAACATTCGTGAAAATTGTGTTTTTCTTGGTCGACTGAAGCGCATTGTAGTTAGAATGTTCGTTGGTTCCGGGCGCAACGCCGAAGAAACCGTTTTCGGGGTTGATTGCGTAAAGTCTGCCATCGGGTCCTATCTTCATCCACGCGATATCGTCACCGACAGTCCAAACCTTGTAACCCTGCTTTCTAAGATATTCCGGAGGAATAAGCATTGCAAGGTTGGTCTTTCCGCAGGCCGACGGGAAAGCAGCCGCTACATATTTAACCTCGCCCTTGGGATTCTCGATACCCAAAATGAGCATATGCTCGGCCATCCAGCCTTCCTTCCAACCCTGATAAGAAGCAATGCGCAGCGCAAAGCACTTCTTTCCAAGGAGAACGTTTCCGCCGTAACCGGAGTTGACCGATATAATTGTGTTGTCTTCAGGGAAATGGCATATGTAACGGTTTTCCGGATCTATGTCGCATCTTGAATGTAAGCCGCGTACCCAGTCATTCTCATCACCCTGCTCAAGGACTTCCAAGACCTTAAGGCTGACACGGGTCATTATAAGCATATTGAGCACAACATAAACCGAATCGGTAACCTCAATACCGATCTTCGCAAGAGGCGAACCAATCGGACCCATGGAATAAGGAATTATGTACATTGTGCGACCCTTGTAGCTGCCTTTTGCAATCTTATAAAGCTTTTTATACATCTCATCGGGATCACACCAGTTGTTTGTGGGGCCGGCATCCTCCTGCTTTTTAGAGCAGATGAAGGTACGATCCTCAACACGTGCAACGTCATTTTGTTTGGTTCTGTGAAGGTAGCATCCGGGGAGTTTTTCCTGATTAAGCTCGATAAGCTCGCCAAGCTCCACAGCCTCCTTACGTAACTGCTCACGTTGGCTGTCGCTTCCGTCTATCCAAACCACCTTGTCAGGTGTGAGAAGTTCTTCCATTTCCGTAAGCCATTTGATAACTGTTTTGTTCGTAGTCTTAAAGGTCATTTTACTATTCTCCTTGCAAGTTAAAATTTTCGCCTTATATATTATACTCCAAGTCACACTGAATTGCAATAAAAATTTACAAAATATTTTTTCGGAAAAATGACAAGGTGGTTTGGATAGACGGAAGCGACAGCCAA
>JBMNVM010000040.1:0-10943 GCA_050946805.1 Acutalibacteraceae bacterium
CCTGCATCTGATTGGCGTACATTATATAATTTTCAGGCCCGTCTATTTTTCTTTCAATAAAACGCAAAATCCTTGTTACCGTAAAGGTCATTACAAGGTAGATTACAGAGGCCACGAAGAAGGTTTCAAAGTATCTGAAATTAATTCCCGTAATGGATTTTGTCTGGAAAAACAGCTCGGTTACGGCGATTACGTTAAGCACCGAGGTATCCTTGATGTTAATTACGAACTCATTGCCGGTTGCGGGCAAAATATTGCGGATTACCTGCGGCAAAACCACATTCATCATTGTTTGAACATGGCTCATTCCAATGGCGTATGACGCTTCAAACTGCCCCTTGTCTATCGACACAATACCGCCGCGGACGATTTCCGCCATATATGCGCCGGTATTTATGGAAACAATGAATATTCCGGCAAACAAAGGGGTCATATCAATATCGAGCGCCTGTTTTGAGCCGTAGTAAATTACCATGGCCTGCACAATCATGGGAGTTCCGCGGAAAACTTCGATATAAACGGCAAGAATCGTGTTAATAACTTTCAGAACATATCGCTTTATCCCCTTTTCGGGCATTGGTACAGTGCGGATTACGCCTATCAGCAAACCGATGATTGAGCCGATTATGGTACCGATAATTGATATATACAGTGTAATACCCGCGCCGCGGACAAACATCGGCCAATACTTTACAATGGTTTTTATAATCACTTGAAAATCCACTTTTAACACTTCCTTGAATTATAAAACCGAGCGCGCCAGATTGCACCCGGTTTATAATGTTCATTCTTACTTTGCCATTAATCTTCGTTTGCCGGTTGATTTTTTATAGCATTATCCATAAGCTCCTTGCGCTTTTCTTCGGAAATCTTGGCTAATGCCTCATTTATCTTTTCGGTAAGGTCGCTTCCCTTTTTGACACCTACGGCAATTGCGGTATCTTCAGGTGAAGTCTCAAAACCTTTTGCTAATTCCACCATTTTGAAATTGCTGTTGGCAGCCTCTGCGCTGACACCTTCGGGGCGTTCGGACACATATCCGTCAATAATACCGGATTCAAGCGCAACCCTCATGGCCGGGAAATTTTCCATAGCGGTCTGCTTTTTCACGCCTTTTATCTGGTCAATTACAGTATAGTGGAAGGTATTTAATTGCGCGGTTATTTTAGCTCCCGCAAAATCGTCCAATGATTTGGCATTCTCATACTTGCTGCCCTTTTTAACCACAATTACAAGGTCGGATTTGTAATATATGTCGGAAAAGTCGATAGTCTCCAAACGCTCAGCAGTCGGCGACATGCCGGCAATAATCGCATCGATTTTTCCAGAGGTCAGGGACGGAATAAGGCCATCCCACTCGGTTTTTACGATAACCAACTCTTTGCCGAGACTCTCTGCAATCAACTTTGCAATTTCAACGTCATATCCGCCGGCATATTCAGCGGCATTCTGGATTTTAACCGCGCCGTTGGAATCGTCCATCTGGGTCCAGTTGAAAGGCGCATAGCCTGCCTCAAGACCTACCTTGAAGGTATTACCGGAAGTTTTAGCACCCTTACTCTCGGTATCTGCGGTGCTGCCGCAACCCGAAAACAGCATAACTATTGCCAAAATTGCCGCAATTAACATTGATTTTTTTTTCTTCATTTTTATTCCTCTTCTCTTTATAATTTATAAAAAACCACCCGTAAAGCGGGTGGTCTACCATCAAAAATTTACTGCATTAAAACACCATATGTGTTTCAGGGCAGCACACAAACCCCCTACCTTCCCAATGAGATAGCGCAACTCAATAAACCGGGTATTTATTGAGACAGTCCTGCAGTTCTTAACTGCAGGCCCAGCATATAATACCGAGAAATATTATATGCTTCGGCGATATTTCCTTCTCCAAAGCCTCACCGCTTCTCACGCTCCGCTAAGGACTAATAAATACCGCGCCTCTACCTC
Source organism: Acutalibacteraceae bacterium (assembly GCA_050946805.1). Classification (GTDB taxonomy): domain Bacteria; phylum Bacillota; class Clostridia; order Oscillospirales; family Acutalibacteraceae; genus UBA737. Next base: position 1,951 of record JBMNVM010000040.1, read on the forward strand.
ACCTGAAAAAGTGAGGTTTTATTAAATTTTGTTTTTAACAGTATACAATATGATGATTATTCTGTCAACAAATTTTTAAATTTCTGCTTATTTATTCAGGTAAGGGATTTAATTTTTTTACGCAAATTGCAATAGCAACCTGCAATAGTTCACAGAAAAGTAACGATTTGTAGCAGAATGATGTTGGATTGCGGAGAGAGGGCGAAGCCCGAGCGGAGAAATCCAACATCGGAGCCGGCGACTTCCCATCTCTTATGCGGCATAAATGAGGTCAAGTTCTTGCTCAAACAGCTCTTCCGGCGTTTTATAGCCGAGGATTTTCCTTGGTAATCCGTTAATACTGTCTGCAAAGAAACAGATGTCATCGGCTGTGTAATCATCTATGCTTTTACCTTTTGGAATAAAGCGACGAAACATTCGGTTGTGGCATTCAACCGTTCCTTTTTCAAAAGAGGAATACGGGTGAGTGAAATATACCTTTGTTTTTCCATTTTCCACCAGTGAAAGGTCAGCAAATTCTGAGCCGTTGTCTGCTGTTATTGTCTTAAACACAGAACTGTATTGTTCTGAAAAATATGCCAGCATTTTTTGGAGCGCTTTGCTAATGGCTTCAGCAGTGTGATGGTGTGCTTTAATCCAAAGGGACATTCGAGTCATACGCTCGGTCATTACTAAAGCACAAGGTTCGTTTTCATCCTTTTTACCAATAATTGTGTCAAACTCCCAATGACCGAATTCTTCTCTGTTTTCAACGCTTTCAGGGCGTTCCTCTATACTTCTTCCGAGGCTTTTGCGGTTTTCTCTTACTTTCTTTGCCTTTGTGTTTCTTCGTAACTTTTCGGGCAAATCTAAGTTTGTCAACGGTAGCAAGCCAAGGTCAACATAGTTGTACAAGGTTTTAGTGCAAACCATTTCATTGCGGGGAAACAATCCTTTTGCCAGTGCATTCCCAAAGCAAGCGTCCAATGACCAGCCTTTGCTTTTGAACTGCACTGCAACATATTGAAGGAAGCTGCTTGTTTCCAAAGCACGGTATTTCTTTGCGCTGTTTTGACGGTGTTCTTTATATACTTGCTCACCCATGGAAGCTTTGTATCGCTTGACCTTGCCGTTGTACAAAAGTACAGTGCCTCGCTCGATTTCACCCTTAACGGTGTTATACGACCGACCTAAATGTTTGGCGATTTTGTATGTTGACCAACCGTCTCTCAGATGAACTTCAATGTCGTGCCGTTCTTCGGCAGTCAGGTGTTGCCCTTTGCGAGCTTTTGTGGTATACTTTGGAATGTCCATAGTGATTTTCCTTTCAGAATTGTTGTTGTCCAATCTCAATTCTACCACAGGTTTGTCACTATGGATACTTTTTTCTGTTTTCTTACTATTGCAGGTTCATTTTACAATGCGCCGATAATTTTTTTTCGCAAAAATCAAAAGAACGGTAAATTGTGTCGGAAATAAATTTTATGGCAATATAAAACTTTGAAATTATGAAGATCCATGAGGACATTAAAAGAGGGGAAATTGTTAATCTTGAAACTGCAAATCCCGCCGTCATACCGATGATGACAAACCCGCGAAACTCGCCGTTTGTAATTCCAAGCAGGAAAAGAAAGGTTGTAATGCCGGCCAAAACGGAAAAAATTACATCCTGAAAAAATATTGCGGCAGCGCTTTGCTCCTTCACCCGTCGCAACGCCCTTAAAAGGTCATACGCAAGACACAGCACGACTCCGTACACGGCGGAGCGCGCCAACCCCAACAGCTGAAGCGAATTGCTGATTTCCCACATGGCTATCTGAAAAGGCGGGAAAAGAAGCCGGAGTTATTCTCTGCGTTGGTGTAAATCAGGGCATGAATTTTACCCGACCCTGAAATATCGCCTTTCGAGGTGTCAAACTGTCCGAGACGAAGGTCCTCTCCTTTAATGGCCAGCCTTCCCAAAACCGTTTCAAGCATTATGGTCTGCTCGTCAAACGAGAGAACATCCTTTACTCCGGTAAGGGTGAATTTTTTGCGGTCTTCAACAATAATATTGTGGTTTTTACGAATATTGTCTTCCAAAAATAACACTCCCTTTTGTGCTATTTAAGTATACTTATTCGTAACCGATTTTATTCTAATTATATTAAATTAAATGCAGGTATAAAGTTCCCCCGCATCGTCCTTTTTGACCGTTTCGGCGACCGATGTTACACGGGCTTTGAATAGCCGCTCGCCAAAGGAAATTTCTATAATATCCCCCACCTTAACGTCATAAGAGGCACGGGCGACCTTGCCGTTGACCTTAACCCGTCCCGCATCGCAGGCTTCATTGGCGACGGTGCGGCGCTTTATAATTCGTGATACCTTTAAAAATTTATCTAACCTCATACTAAAACCCTTATATAAAAATTTAAGCCGCCCGTAACACGGACGGCTTTACTTACCAAATTAGTTGATGGAATCCTTTAAAGCTTTACCGGCCTTGAAAACGGGATTCTTTGAAGCGGCAATGGTAATCTTCTCGCCTGTTCTCGGATTCTTACCTACTCTTGCAGCGCGTGAGCGAACTTCAAAAGTACCGAAACCAACAAGCTGAATTTTCTCACCCTTCTTGAGTTCGTCCGAAACTGTGGATACGAAAGCAGAAAGAGCTTTTTCCGCGTCCTTTTTTGCGATACCAGCCTTCTCTGCAATTGCAGCGACTAATTCTGTTTTGTTCATTTTAAGAACCTCCATAATTTTTTTAACGATATAAATCGTTGGATAAGCATTCCTTCGTACCAAAAGCAAAATAGTACTATATATACTTACCATACTTTTCGCAAAAAATCAATAGGATTTTAGCTGTTTTTTCGAAAAATAAGGTAATTTTGTTTAAAAAATCCATTAGTTTTATGCTTTTTTTATCAGTTCCGCTAATTCTTCGTGCTTAAAAGCCTTTAAAAGAATTAATGCGACAACGTAAACAAATGCGGCAAAAATGATTGCCAGAAGGATTGAAAAGCTGAATTTAAGAAGCTTGCAAACCGCAAAAGCCCCGGCTGCGCACAAAAGTGATGCAAAAAACGGCTTTGCAAAGCAGCCGGCAATATCAGGCACCAAATGAAACGCCGATATTAAGGTAACGGTATTAAGCAGGAAAATCACAGCATAACAAGCCGAAGTTGCTATTACCGTACCGTAAACATTAACAGCGGCAACCCGCGTTAAGATAAGATTTAAGATTATTTTTACCACAATTCCGCAAAGTATATTCAAAAGCGCGCGGAATTCCAGCTTTGTGGCCTGTAAAAGGTATGTCATCGGTACGCAAAGTCCCGCAAAGAGCGCTGCTACTCCGTAAAGGGCAAGAAGTCTGCCGCCCAATTCAGCCGAAGCCTTTCCGTAAAGCAAGCGCATAATTTCCCCTCCGACGGCGGCAAATCCCGCGGCGGCCGGAAATGAAATGACGGCCGAAAGCTTCAAGAGCATATTAGTATTCTTTTTCAAATTCTCACGGTCGCCCTTTACAAAACATTCGGTTATAAGCGGTATTGCGCCTACCCCTAAAGCAATGGTCAATGTAGGTATCAGGTTAAAAAGGGTATGCGCCTTACCCCGTATTCCGTAAATAAGGGTCGGTACCGTATTTTTGGCAATATCACCGTAAAGGGTGCCTTTAAGAAGCAGCCTTACATTGTCCTGATTATCGGCAATAAGGTGGGAAAGCTGTACCCGCAGGGTCAATGAGTCGATAAAAGATGTTATGTTTACGCAAAGCGATGCTATGGCAACCGGGATTGAAAGCAGTAAAAATTGCTTAAATAAACCCGATTCGCATATGTCTTTTGCATCTTTATAGTCGGCAAACAATCTCCTGTTTTGCCGGCGGAATTTAATGGATAAATACAAAAGCGAAAAAAGTGTACCCGCGGTTATGCCAAGCAAGGCCGCCGCAGAGGCAACCGCCGGATTGCCGGTAAGCCTTATTGTGATTATTGCCAAGGTAAGCCCTAAAATCAGCTTACCTAAAGCCTCGATTACATTAGAGACGGCAGTGGGAACCATGTTTTTATACCCTTCGAAATACCCGCGATATACCGATGCGACAAAGCAAAAAAATACAGACGGCGCTATTGCCCAAAGGCTGTAAAGCGAATTACCGCTTTTGTCGGTAAGCTTTACTATCGGTACCGAAAAAGCACAGACCAATAAAACTGCCACAGCACCCGAAATTGTTAAAACCTTATGCGCAATAACAAAAATCTTGTCGGCTTCGGCCGGTCGGTTTTTGGCCGTTTTGTCGGCCACCATGCCGGCAATAGCTACCGGAAAACCCGACATGCAAAGTGTGGTGACGGGAATGAAGAAATCGTAAACGGCCGAAAAATATCCGAACCCGAGGTCACCCAAAGCGTAATCCGATGATAAGGGAATTTTAAACAAAGCGCCAATAAGTTTTACTAAAACGGTTGCAAAAAGCAGTATTGTTGCAGCCTGTGTCAGGTTTTGTTGCTTAACTTTCATAACGTTTACCGACAAAACCAGAATTTAAAATTTCTTCAATAAACTTAAACACTAAATCCGACAAAACCGCCTCTCCCGACAAATTCATGGCGCGATAGCTGTCGACAGCATCATTTCCGGCATCGTCCGAAATGCGGCGAAGCGATATAAACGGAATTTCACTGAAATTGCAAACATAAGCTATAGCCGCCGTTTCCATATCGCAGGACTTGGCACCGAAGTTTTCCTTTAAGCTGCGGCGGCTTTGCTCATCGCAAATAAAGCGGTCGCCCGAAACAGCGGTGCCGCTCTTTACATCGGGCAAAATTTTCATAAAAAGTTTTTTTAAGGTTTCGTCCGAATAGTAAATATATTCCTGTCCCGGCTTCTCGCAGAGCTTGTAACCAATGGGCGAAAGGTCAAAATCATGCTCCAAAAACTTGGTGTTTAAAATCAATTCGCCGCGTATCACGCCGCTAATACCGCCCGAAAGCCCGTAATTGAGAATTATATTGCACTGCTTGTCCGCGAAATGGGCGGCGGCCGCGGCGGCGTTCACCTTGCCTATTCCGCAAATAAGCGAATAGACGGTAGCCTGCCTTTCGCCGCTTTTTACTTTGAATTTATGACCGCGGCGGCCTAAGAAGCTGTAATGCTCGAACTCGAGCTGTTCGATTTTTTCGGCCAACGGCTTATACTCATCATCGTCGGCAACTATTATACCAATTTTAATCTCCGCCATTTTTTAAAAATCCTTTTCGCTGTCAAATTCAAGCTTTACCCCGCAGTTGCTGCAGAAAACCGAGCTTTTATCCACCGCGACGCCGCATTCCGGGCAAAAACGCTTGCTTTTTATATTATTAATTTCTTCTTGCAAGCGCTTAATTTCGTCCTGCTTTTGGGCGATGGCGGCTTTAAGCTCAATAACCCTTTTATCCTCAACCTCTGTGTCTTTTATCATATTGTAGTAAATTTTGCCGAGTCTTTCGTAATCCTTTGAAAGCTTGTTTTCAAGGCTGGCAATATCAAACTTGTACTTGCCGGTGTTGACAACCTCGTTAGTCTTTTTGCAAGCAACATCAAAAACCTCTTTTGCCTTTATAGCCGCGTTATCAAAAAAGTCCATAAATCATTCCTCCTGCTTTTAATATCCTAAAAATTCCCTTATAAGTGAGTTTTCGGGAACCAAAGAACTGTCTATTGCAACAAACTTTTCTATTGCATTATATGTTCTCATAAAGTAATCGTGGCACACTACGTTGCTCTCAAGTTCATCAATAACCTTCATAAACTCATCACGGTATACGCAGGGTTCATAAAGATGAAGGGTCTTAATGTTCACATCGGCGGTGTTTTTAAAGCAATAAAGATATTGCCGCTCCCCCGCCACAACATTATTCCAAAGCATAAGCGTTTCATTAACCGAAGCGCCGCGCGTTATTCTGTCCCGCAAAATCCTTCGCACAAGGCGGATTTGCCGGCTTGATAAAAGCTGCTCGCCGTAATTATCGAGTATTGAGCAGTTTACGCTTATATATATCTTGAAAATATTCTCCTCCGGCACAAGGTCGGTTATTACGGGGTTAAGGGCATGCAGCCCTTCGGCTATGATTATGCCGTGGTCGGAAATATCGGCAAGACGGTCGTTTAAAATCTGGGTTCTGCTGGCAAAATCATACCTTGGCAGCATGGTTTTGCCGGTGGCAATTATCTCTTTGAAGCAGTTTCTCATCAAATCTATGTCAAGCGCCCTTACCGACTCGATATCGGGAATGCCTTCCGCAGTAAGGGGCAGGCGGTCGGGAGGAAGGTAAAAATCGTCCAGCGAGACAACAACGGGTTTTTCACCCATTTTTTGCAGAAGATCACAAAGAATGTGGGCGGTTGTGGTCTTGCCCGATGCCGAAGGGCCGGCAAGCGACACAATTTTAATACGGTCGTCAGCGCTTATTCTTTTCGCAACGGCCGAGACTTCGGCAAAATAGTTTTCCTCCTGTTCCTTAATAAAAACTTCGGGCGTTTTCGCTGCAAGGTTAATTTCTGTTACCGAATTTATCATAAAACGCAATTACTCCATTCTTTCTTAAGATTAATTCCCCGAAACGGTCAATATATTCATATGGATATTTGTAGTTAAAAATTCTTTCAATGAATGTGCCGCCGGGTTGCTTAAGCTTTGTTACAGCGGAAGCGCCGCAGGCCAGAATGGTATGGGTTTCGTCCATTATATATACATTGTAAAGGCACTCGTACCCCTTTTTGGCATAACCCACATTTTCAAGATTGCCGACAGTTTTGCTCTGGCGGTACATATAGTAAGGCAAAATGCCGTTTTTAAGAAGCGTGTCATGGGCAAAATCGACCATTTGCGAAGCCGCCTTTCCCATCTCAATTTCCGGAAAGCTGCCCTCCTTTGTAAGTGTAGAAGAACGCTTCATTGAAAGGGCATGGACGGTAACGCTTTCGGGGGAAAGCTCCAAAACCTTGTCGAGTGTTTCGCAAAAGCCGTCAAAGGTATCGGTCGGAAGACCGGCGATAAGATCCATGTTGATGTTTTCAAAGCCCAATTTTCTTGCAAGGTTGAAAGCAGTAACCGTCTGCTCGGCGGTATGCCTTCTGCCGATTGCCTCAAGCACTGCATTTTCCATTGTCTGGGGATTTATGCTTATTCTCGTAGCCCCGCCGTTTTTTATTGCCAAAAGCCTTTCTTCGGTTATGGTATCGGGTCGGCCGGCTTCAACCGTAAATTCCCGCAAATAACGCAAATCGAATGAGCTTTTGACGGTTTTTATGACTTTTTCCAACTGCTCAGCGGAAAGTATGGTCGGAGTTCCGCCGCCCATATAAATGGTTTCAAGCCTTAAATTAAGCCTGTTCGCAAGCTTTGCGGTGTGCTCTACCTCGCGGCATAAAAGCTCGACATACTGCGGGATAAGTCCCTTCGCATTTTCTACAGAGTGTGCGACAAAAGAGCAGTACGAACACCTTGTCGGGCAAAAAGGCACTGAAATATAAAGGCTGAAGGATTCCGGCTTTGAGAGAGAGATTATCCGCTCCTCGCCGCTCCTTGCCTCCTTGCAAAGGGCGATTTTCTTGCGATTTACATAAAATTCCTTTTCGAAATAGCTTTCCGCGGGCTGTTCGCCCATTTCTTTACAAAGACGGGAAAAAAGCTTGGCGGGACGAACTCCGGTCAGAATCCCCCACTCCGGCTCGTATGACGTAGCCTCTTTTAAGCAGTGATAAAGGCACTGTGCCAGCCTTAACTCCCGCTCCTTTTCATCGGCGCCATCTGTAAGCGTTTCGGTTTTTGAATAGGTCTTGCCAAAAAGGTAAAGCTCGGCCTTTGCGAAGAATGTGCCGTCCTTTTCAAAAATGCATGTTACGGCGCAGGATGATGTTATATTTTCCTCATAAATAAATTCGATTTTTTCAAAAGGAAAAAAAATACGTATCAGCTTTTCAAGTTCATATTTAAAATCCTGGCCTATTAAACAAAGATTCATAAACTAATATCTCACATACGGGTTAAATTTTTTCTCATGCCCTACGGTCGTAGGTTCACCATGACCGGGGTAAACCATAGTATCATCGGGAAGGTCATATATTTTTCTTATTGAATTTTCGAGTTGCTTATAATCTCCGCCCGGGAAATCGGTTCTGCCGATCGATTCTAAAAACAAGGTGTCCCCCGAAAAAAGGTTATTCCCGATAAGATAGGAGACCCCTCCGGGTGTGTGCCCGGGTGTTTCGATTACCTTTATTTCAAGATCACCGATCGTTATTGTCTGCCCGTCAAAAAGCGGCATATCCACAGCTATTTCACCAATTCTGGCATGAAATTTTGTTGCCATATTTACCGAAGGGTCGTTAATAATATCCGCCTCATTCGCACCCGTGGCGACAGGCGCTTCATGAACAGCCTTCAACTCGGCAACGCCGCCTATATGGTCAAAATGGGCATGGGTTAAGAGTATGGCGGCAGCCTTGTCTGAATTCTCAAACAAAAACTCTTTTGCGACCTCGGATTTAAAACCCGGGTCAATTACAATTGCCGCTTTTTCGCTTGAAATCAAATAACAGTTTGTGTGTATGTGTCCAAGTCTTATGGTCTTAATCTCCATTTTTTCTCCAAATCTTCGTATCATATAGTATTGTAACGGGGCCGTTGTTGACAAGGGTTACCTTCATATCCGCACCGAAAATACCCTCATCCACCTTTTTTACGCCGGCCTCCCGCAGCTTTTGACAGTAATATTCATACAGCGTTTTTGCCTTTTCGGGCTCCATTGCGCCGATAAATGACGGGCGGTTGCCCTTTTTTACGTCGGCGCAAAGAGTGAATTGGGAAATTGCCAGAATTTCTCCCTTTATATCAAGAACCGAAAGATTCATTTTGCCTTCATTATCACAAAATATTCGCAAATTGGCTGTTTTGCGAGCTAAAATTTCGGCATCCTCCACCTTGTCGCCCTCGGCCACACCCAAAAGTACCAGCAAACCCTCATTACAGCTTCCCACAATTT
>JBMNVM010000041.1:0-10916 GCA_050946805.1 Acutalibacteraceae bacterium
AAAGATGACGTAAAGGAAGGATTGAAAAATTACGGGAAAGACTGAAGGTTTGTCTGAAAAGGGCAAAAAGAGAATAGGGATTGCGGTTTTATTCCTGCTTTTGCTTTTCTGTGCCGCGGTTTATTGGTTTGCCGGCCGGCCGATGATACGGCTTGCCCACGAGCCGGAGAAGTTTAAACAGCTTGTAAATTCTCACGGCATATTGGGAAAGCTTTTCTACATAGGAATGGTGATTTTTCAGGTTATCATAGCCTTTGTGCCGGGTGAGCCGCTGGAAATCGGGGCAGGATATGCGTTCGGTGCGCTTGTGGGCACAATACTTTGCGTAATCGGAACGGTAATCGGCAGTGTTATTGTAGTACTTCTTGTCAGAAAACTCGGAATAAAGCTTTGTGAGGTCTTCTTTCCCGCAGAAAAAATACGTTCTCTTAAATTTCTGCAAAACACTCGAAAACGCAACATCATAATTTTCCTGCTTTTCTTTTTACCCGGTACTCCGAAGGATTTGGTTACCTACTTTTTAGGGCTTACCGATATTAAAATATCGACCGTAATATTTTTGGCATCGGTAATCAGACTTCCGTCCATAGTAACGTCAACACTCGGAGGCGATGCGCTTGGTCTGCGGGAATATGCGACTGCGTTAATTGTCTTTGCGGTAACCGTTGCCGTCAGCGGTATCGGTACCTTGATTTATAAAAAAATTATCACCATCGGCAAAAATAAGAAGTAACGGAGGATAAATTTGTGCTTGAAACGAAAAACCTTGTAAAAATCTACAAACCCAAAAAAGGTGTTCCCGTAACTGCGCTTAACAAAGTTTCCATAAAATTTCCGGAGAGGGGAATGGTCTTCCTCCTCGGTAAATCCGGAAGCGGAAAATCAACCCTTTTGAACGTTCTCGGCGGTCTTGATAACTACAACGGCGGCGAGATAATCATTAAAGGCGTATCCTCAAAGGCTTTTAAACAAAAGCATTTCGATTCTTACCGCAACACCTATGTAGGATTTATTTTTCAGGAGTACAACGTCCTTGACGAGTTTTCGGTAGGCGCGAATATTGCCCTTGCGATAGAGCTTCAAAACCGCAGAGCAACCAATGAGGAGATTAATGAGATTTTAAAGGCAGTGGATATGGAGGGCTACGGAAACCGAAAGCCAAACGAGCTTTCGGGCGGACAAAAGCAGCGTGTCGCGATTGCCCGCGCGCTTGTAAAGAAGCCTGAAATTATCATGGCGGACGAACCCACCGGCGCGCTTGATTCCAACACCGGAAAACAGATTTTTGACACACTTAAAAAGCTTTCAAAGGAAAAGCTTGTAATTGTCGTCTCCCACGACCGCGAGTTTGCCGAAACCTATGCCGACCGAATTATAGAGCTTGCCGACGGCGAGGTTATAAGCGACCTTGAGGTAAACAGAGAGCAGCCCGAAAACGAACCCGAAGAAAATACCGGTATTAAGTATGATGGATACAACATAGAGCTTGCCGCCGGATACAGGCTTACCGAAGAGGATTACAAGGCGATTAATGATTATCTTGACAGCCTTGAAACGGGCAAGGTTAATTTATCCATAGCACGCAAGAGTGAAGCGCATAAAAAATTCGTCCCGACCGATTCTTCCAAAATCAAAACACAGGACGGTTCTTCCTTCAAACTTATAAAATCCAAACTGCCTATCAGAAACGCCGTTAAAATCGGCGCCGGAGCGTTAAAGCACAAAAAATTCCGCCTTGTAATGACAATTTTCCTCTCTTGCATATCCTTTGGGCTTTTCGGCCTTGCGGATACCTTCGGCTCATACAACCATATTGCGGCCTGCACAAATTCGCTTTACGATACGGGCTACCAGTATGTCGCCGCCGCCAAATCCAAAAAGGTTAAACAAGGCAACAGCAGTTATTGGCGTGATTACGGATATAAGCTGTCCGAAAATGATTTGTCGGACTTTAAGAAAAACACCGGTGTTAAGATGCATCCGGTTTATACACCGCTGGATGCGGATTTAAGTTTTGCTTACCATATAGATGCATCAGTAGAACTTACAAAAACACATTATAATATTTTTAATCCTGTCTTTTACGGTTTTGCCGAAATAAATGATACCATTATGAAGGACATGGAATTTAAGCTGCTGGCAGGCAATCTGCCGAACGGGGCAAAAGACGAAATTGCCGTAAGTGAGTATGCCTTTGAAATATTCAAAAAGGCTAAATATTCGGATGGCAGCACTGTAAACGACGCTGAAGGTATGCCTATAAAAAAATACACCGATATTAAAAATTACTCTGACCTTATCGGCAAAACGTTGACTGTTGGCGGAAAGAAGTATACAATAACCGCCGTTATCGATACTAATTTCCACCTTGACAGATATTTACCGCTGTTGGAAGAAAAAGAGTACACCTCTCAAGCACAGCAGATTATTGACTATGCCCTTTACAGTGAGTTTAATGTCGCTTCACAGTATTCTTTTTCCGGACTTATTATGACCGGGGAGGGGTATCTTGATAAATTGATAGCAGAAAGGCCTAATATCGCCGAGATAACTGAAGGGTATTTAAGCTTTAATGCGGAAGATTTTTTGATTGATTCCAATTATTTAGCACGCCTTTCGGATATGAAGAATCAAAAAATCATATGGTTTGACGGCGAAAAAACCAAGCTTGGCGAAAAAGAATTAGTTGTTACTGCAAATGCGGTGCAACGCTTTAAAGATGATTCATTTAGTACGAATGATATAATAAGCACACTCAAATCAGGCGAATTATCTGCTTATAAAACCCTCTTTTCCAATAGAGACGATAATTTCGAACCGGAACCCGGATATAAGGTTGTAGGCATTATTGAAATTGATGAGAATTTCAGTATTCCGGCTACAGTTGTATGCAGTGATGAAATTTACAGTCAATTTGTTGATGTTGGTGATAATTTCTATAACTTTGCGGTAGGTGAAATGCCCGAATCAAAGACGGATATTAAGAATTTGGTCAGCTACTGCTATCGTGAGGATCAAAATGTCCGTTACAAAATTCAAAACTCCACCACATGGGAACTTGACACGATTAATGACGTTCTAAAAACCCTTTCAAAGGTATTCTTTTATATCTCAATCGGATTCGCGGCTTTTGCCGCACTTATGCTTGCCAACTTTATCGCCACAAGTATTACCTATAAAAAGCAGGAAATCGGTATACTCCGCGCAATCGGCTCAAGGGGCAACGACGTTTTCAGAATTTTCTTCTCCGAAAGCTTTATTATAGCCTCAATCAACTTCCTGCTTTCGGCTACGGGCGTTGGCATAGCTACCGCAATTATCAATTCAGTAATAAGAAAAAGACTTGGAGTCCTAATAACCATTCTCGGCTTTGGGGTAAGGCAGATTGTGCTTTTGATGCTTGTAAGTATTTTGGTTGCATTCATATCAAGCTATCTGCCAGTAAAGAAAATTGCCTCCAAACGTCCGATAGATGCAATCAGAAACAGATAATACAAAAAAAGAACCGTTTTCGGTTCTTTTTTTTGCAATACTACCGAAAAATTAATTTATTTTTTGTTAAAATGTTTGACATACGTCTTCTGTGGTGATATAATATTTCATAATTGTTTTTCACAAATTTTATGCATTATTATCAATTATCACAAATTATTTAATTGGGGGCAATTTCAGTGCTCGAAACCAAAAATCTTGTAAAAATTTACAAACCCAAAAAAGGTGTTCCGGTAACTGCTATCAATAATTTGTCCATTAAATTCCCGGAAACGGGCATGGTCTTTCTTACCGGAAAATCCGGAAGCGGAAAATCAACCCTTTTAAACCTGCTTGGCGGTCTTGACAGTTATAATGACGGCGAAATAATCATTAAAGGAGTTTCCTCTAAGGATTTCAAGCAAAAACACTTCGATTCATATCGTAACACCTATGTTGGCTTTATCTTTCAGGAATACAATGTGCTGGATGATTTTTCGGTCGGAGCCAATATTGCCATTGCAATAGAACTTCAAAACCGCAAGGCGACCGATGAGGAAATTAATGAAATTCTTGAAAAGGTTGACCTGCAAGGCTACGGTAACCGAAAGCCCAATGAGCTTTCGGGAGGACAAAAGCAGCGTGTCGCGATTGCCCGCGCGCTTGTAAAGAAGCCTGAAATTATCATGGCGGACGAACCCACCGGCGCGCTTGACTCCAACACCGGAAAACAGATTTTTGACACACTTAAAAAGCTTTCAAAGGAAAAGCTTGTAATTGTCGTCTCCCACGACCGCGAATTTGCCGAAACCTATGCCGACCGCATTATTGAGCTTGCCGACGGTGAGGTTATAAACGACATTGAGCGCAGCACCGAAGATTATAAGCCTGAAAACGATGGTATGAGATTTTCGGGCAATACAATTGAATTGCCTGAAGGCTACACCCTTACCGAAGAAGATCGCAAGGCTATAAATGAATACATACAAAAGCTTAAAAACAAATCGGTAAAGTTGGAAGTATCAGAGAACACGAAACACCTCGGCAAATTTGTCCCCACCGATACTTCAAAAATCAAAGTTCAGGACGGTTCGTCATTCAAACTTATAAAATCAAAGCTTCCGCTGAAAAATGCCTTTAAAATCGGCGCCGGAGCGCTGAAATATAAGAAAATCCGTTTGGTTGTAACCATTTTGCTATCCTGCCTTTCATTCTCCTTTTTCGGGCTTGCCGATACTTTCGGGGCATATACCTTTATCAGCGGTTCGACCAACTCCCTTTACGATTCGGGCGACAAGTATGTTACAATTTCCAAATCCAAATTCTTAGGTGAAGGTAAAAACGCCCGCTGGGTAGAGACCGGATTTATGTTTTCGGATGAGGAATTAAAAGAGACCGAAAAGAAAACAGGTGTTAAACTGCACGGAATTTTCATGCCCTTTGAAGCTAACCTTTCATTTAAAGGCAATATCAATCCATCAATTAGGCTTACTACAACAAAATACAATATTTTCAACACAAGCTTCAGCGGCTGCGCGGAAATAAATGAAAAGATTTTAAAAGAGCTTGGTCTTAAGATTTTGGAAGGCAGATTGCCTGACGGGTCCAAGGATGAAATAGCCATCAGCGAATATATTTTTGAACTATTCAAAACCGCATATTACACCGATGGAACATATGAACTTAATATGGAAGGTAAAAAGAATATATTTTACTGGGCTGTACAAGAGCCTAAGCATATGATTGGAAAGGTTTTAACTGTCGGTGGCAAGGATTATACTGTTACCGCCGTAATCGATACAAACTTCGATATCGAACGTTACAGACCACTGACCCGGCCATATGTATATACCACCGAAGCGGATGAAATTTTAAGAGATACGCTTTACACCGAGTTTACTTCAATCGTAAACTATTCATATTCCGGCGTTATGATGGTCGGCGAGGGCTTTGTGGAAAGATTGCGCGAAACCCAGCCTAAAATCTTTAAGTCCAATCAGGGTGAAGTCAGATTCAGCGGCGGTGATTATGTCGCCGGACCTAAATTCTACGCCCGCCTTGAAGATGTTGCCGACCAGAAAATTCACTGGGTATTCGGACCCATGAAAAAACTCGGCAAAAAGGATATTATTATTACAACCGACATTATGGAATATTGGGGACTGGATGCTCCCACGACAATGAAAGGCTGGCTTGAAAACCTGAAAAACGCGGAACTGCTTACTGCCTGGAAGGATCTTTTGACCGACGATTCCGATGTTGCAACCGCGGAAGAGGGTTACAGAATTGTCGGCTTGATAGAATCAAAAAGGAATTCAAGGATCCATGAAACCGCCGTTTGCAGCGACTATCTTTACTACCAGCTTGTGGAGAAGGGCAATAACCACTATTCCTTCGCTGTGGGCGAGCTTCCCGAAGAAAAAGGCGATATCAGAAGGTTTGTAAAGTATTGCTATATCGAAGGCGGTAATACACGCTACAAGATTCAGAATTCCTCTACATGGCAGGTTGAAACCATTGATGAAAAATTAGATCAGTTCGCTTTGATATTCCTGTATATCGGCTTCGGCTTTGCCGCTTTTGCTTCCCTTATGCTTGCAAACTTTATTGCGACAAGTATTACATATAAAAAGCAGGAGATCGGAATACTTCGGGCAATCGGCTCAAGGGGCAACGACGTTTTCCGCATATTCTTTGCAGAAAGCTTTATTATTGCGGTAATAAATTTCATACTGTCGTCCATTGGAGTCGGAGTTGCGACCCACTTCTTAAATAACGTAATACGTGAAAAAATGAAAATTCTCATAACGGTTCTTGATTTCGGTGTCAGACAAGTGGCATTACTTTTGGTAATCAGTATCTTCATCGCCTTTGTCGCAAGCTATCTGCCGGTTAAGAAGGTTGCTTCAAAACGTCCTATCGATGCCATTAGAAACAGATAACCGCTTAAAACAGTTACGTTTCTTAACTGCAATTAATTTTCGACTGTCATGCTGCCCGCGTGGCAGTCGTTAATTTTTATTATAAATTATAAAGTTTATCGGAATAATAATTAAAAAAAGCCGGTGAAGCGATATGCGAGATAATCTAAAAGAGTTTATAAAAAAAAGATACAATTTTAAAGAGTTTTTAAAAAATATTATATGGTACGCCGTCGGTAGCTTTATTTACGCGGTGGCGGTTACAATGCTTATTTCTCCTAATGAAATATCCCCCGGCGGATTTACGGGTATTGCAACGGTTTTGTATTTCCTTTTTAATCTTCCTACCGGTGCGGTTCTTTTTGTTTTGAATGTTCCGGTTCTGATAATAGGCTACATCAAATTTGGCGGGAAATTTATTATCAACACAGCCGTTGTAACGGCATTACTGTCGATTATGATCACTCTTACCGAAAGCTTTTTGCCCCAACTGGAGGTCGATCAAATACTTGCCTCCATATTCGGGGGCGGGCTTATGGGGCTTGGCGCCAGCCTTATTATGCTTAAGGGCGCCACTACCGGAGGGGTGGATATAGTCGCAAAGCTGATACAAAAGCGTTTTCGACACTTCACGATGGGCAGAATTATACTTATAATGGATGCTATTGTTATCGCATTTGCGGTTTTTGCCTACAAAAACGTTGAAAGTGCGCTTTATTCGATGATTTCGATGTTCGCTTTTTCCAAAATAATGGACACCATACTCTACGGCGGCGACAAAGGCAAGGTGGTTTATGTAATTACCAGCAAACCTGACGAGATCTGCCGCGAGATTTTCGCGCGCCTTTCGCGCGGTGTTACGGTGCTTGACGCAAAGGGTGGCTACACCGGCCGCGATTATAAAATGCTTATGTGTACCTTAAGGGTGCATGAGGTTTCGAATTTATATTCTATTATTGACGAGTTTGATAAAAAGGCCTTTATCACGGTTACCGAAGCCGGAGAAATAATCGGTGAAGGATTTAAAGGTTTTTACTAAAATTTTTTGTAAATTTCTGTCGAAAATGATGAAAAAAATATTTAATGAAAATTTTGTTAAATATAATCTTGATTTTTCGGATTCGCGTGTTATAATAATATACACAACACAATATATGGTGTGATTAAAAGAATATTTGCGTATATTTAGGGGAATGATGACTTGTGAAAATTATTAAACGAAGTGGTGCGGAAGTAGATTTTGACGCCAACAAAATAATTGTTGCCGTTACAAAAGCAAATAACAGTGTTGTTCCCAGTGAACGTATGTCCGAAATTCAGATAAGAAGAATTGCGGAGGATGTTGAAAATGCTGCTAAAAACATCAACCGTTCATTAAGCGTTGAAGAAATTCAGGATATGGTTGAAGACCAGATTATGAACCAGCGTGCCTTTGAAGTTGCGCGCCGTTACATAACCTATCGTTACAGACGTGCTTTGGTTCGCAAGGCCAATACTACGGATGAGCAGATTTTAAGCCTTATCGAATGCAACAATGAGGAAGTAAAACAGGAAAACTCCAACAAAAACCCGACTGTAAACAGCGTTCAGCGCGACTATATGGCAGGCGAGGTAAGTAAGGATATTACAAAGCGAATTCTTTTACCGCCAGACATCGTCGAAGCGCACGAGCAGGGGATTATTCACTTTCACGATGCCGACTATTTTGCCCAGCATATGCATAATTGCGACCTTGTAAACCTTGAGGATATGCTTCAAAACGGCACTGTTATCAGCGGAACACTTATCGAAAAACCCCATTCCTTCTCAACCGCCTGCAATATCGCAACACAGATAATTGCGCAGGTGGCTTCCTGCCAGTACGGCGGCCAGAGCATCAGCCTTACCCATTTGGCTCCGTTTGTTGACATATCGCGTAAAAAGATTTTCAATGATGTAAAAGAAGAACTGGCTGATTTTGTACCTGCCGTTTCTGAAGAGAAGATTGCTGAAATCACCGAAAAGCGCCTGCGTGATGAGATACGAAAGGGCGTTCAGACCATACAGTATCAGGTTGTAACCCTTATGACCACCAACGGTCAGGCTCCGTTTGTTACGGTATTCATGTACCTTAACGAGGCTAAGAACGAGCGCGAAAAGGAAGACCTTGCTATGATTATCGAAGAGGTCTTAAAGCAACGCTATCAAGGTGTTAAAAACGAAAAGGGAGTCTGGATTACACCCGCTTTCCCGAAGCTTGTTTATGTGCTTGAAGAGGATAACATAAGGGAGGGTACCAAATACTGGTACTTAACCAAGCTTGCCGCCAAATGTACGGCAAAGCGCATGGTTCCGGATTACATTTCCGAGAAAATCATGCTCCAAAACAAGATTGACAAAAACGGTCAGGGACACTGCTACACCTGCATGGGCTGCCGCAGCTTCTTAACTCCTTATCTTGACGAGAACGGAAAACCGAAGTATTACGGCCGCTTCAATCAGGGTGTCGTTACCGTTAACCTTGTTGACATCGGCTTATCGGCCAATAAGGATATGGAAAGATTCTGGCAGATATTTGACGAGCGTATGGAGCTTTGCCACAGAGCTCTCCAGGCACGCCATGAGCGTCTTACCGGCACACTTTCCGATGCCGCGCCGATTCTCTGGCAGCACGGTGCTTTGCTTCGCCTTAAAAAGGGTGAGAGAATTGACAAATATCTGCATGGCGGATATTCCACCCTGTCCCTCGGTTATGCCGGCCTTTGGGAATGTGTTTACAGCATGATAGGCAAAAAGCTTACAGAGCCTGAAGGCGAGGAGTTCGGCCTTCAGATAATGAGAAAGCTTAACGAATATACCGCCAAATGGAAGGCCGAGGAGGATATAGATTACTCCATCTACGGCACACCTTTGGAGAGCACAACCTATAAATTTGCAAAATGTTTGCAAAAGCGTTTTGGTATTATTGAGGGCGTTACCGACAAAAACTATATTACCAACAGCTATCATGTTCACGTTACCGAAGAAATAAACGCTTTTGACAAGCTGGCGCTGGAGGCTAAATTCCAGACCCTGTCGCCGGGCGGCGCCATATCCTACGTCGAAGTACCCGATATGCAGAACAATCTTGATGCGGTGCTTGCTGTAATGCAGTTTATTTATGACCACATCATGTATGCCGAGCTTAACACAAAGAGCGATTATTGCCAGGTTTGCGGATATGACGGTGAAATTTCCATTGTTGAGGAAGACGCCAAGCTTATATGGCAATGCCCCAACTGCGGAAACACCGACCAAAACAAAATGAATGTTGCAAGGCGCACCTGCGGATATATCGGCACACAGTACTGGAATCAGGGCAGAACACAAGAGATCAGAGAACGTGTTTTGCACCTTTAATAAAATCTTTGTAATATTAATTGCGGAGCACCGGGTCCGGTGCTCCTTTTTAAAAGAGAGTGATGCGGGAGAAAGTTATGAATTATGCTGTAATAAAAAATTGTGATATTGCCAATGGTCCGGGTGTTCGGGTATCGCTTTTTGTAAGCGGCTGCCGCCGCCACTGCAAAAATTGTTTTAATAAGGAGGCTTGGGATTTCTCCTACGGGAAGTCTTACACAGATGAGGTCTTGGAGAAAATAATAGCCGACCTTAAACCCAGCTATATATCCGGATTTTCACTCCTTGGGGGCGAGCCGTTCGAGCCGGAAAATCAGCCCGATGTTTTAAAAACCGTAAAGGAAATAAAAAAACGCCTGCCCGAGAAAAGCATATGGGTATATACCGGCTTTCTTTATGACAATCAGTTGTTAAAAGGTGAGGTTGGCGACCCGTCCATAGTAAACGAAATATTGGAAAATATTGATGTTTTGGTTGACGGACCGTTTATTGAGGAACAAAAAAGGCTTGATTTGATATTCAGGGGCTCCGCCAACCAGCGAATAATTGATGTGCCAAAATCCCTTAAAGCCGGAAGCGTTATATTGCTTGACGGTGTGTGGGAGAGAAAAATGGGCAGTGTAAATATTTACGAATAGGAATTGAAGTTATGGTAAAGGTAAAGTTTAAAAAGTTAAATGAAAATGCTGTCGCACCCAGCTACGCCACGGAATTTTCGGCAGGTGCTGACCTTTATGCCTGCGAGGGCAAGGAAATTTCCATCGCCCCGGGTGAAACAAAACTGATACATACAGGGCTTTCCCTTGAAATACCCGAAGGCTACGCGGGACTTATTTACGCCAGAAGCGGAATTGCCACCAAAAGAGGGTTGGCGCCCGCAAATAAAGTCGGCGTTATTGACAGTGATTACAGGGGAGAGATAATGGTATCCCTCCACAACCATTCAAACGAAACCCAGACGATTGCCGACAAGGAACGAATTGCACAATTAGTTATTACTCCATTTTTAAAAGTCCGGTATTTCGAATCGGACGATTTAAGTGACACAGTTCGCGGCGATGGCGGTTTTGGCTCAACAGGAAATAAATAGTAATAAAAAAACTTTCAATGTAAAATCATTGAAAGTTTTTATTTTTTGGTGTATTT
>JBMNVM010000042.1:0-10804 GCA_050946805.1 Acutalibacteraceae bacterium
TTTAGTGCACTTTGCACCACTTATTTGTATTATATAGCCCCTAAACGCAAAAATCAAGGGTTTTGCGCAAATTTCTTAAAAATTTTTGAAATAAAGCATTTCTGTTTATAAAAATAAAAAACCGGCAATAAACCGTACTGGCATATTGCCGTAAAATCCATAATATATTTTAACAGTCAGACTATTTAAAAAATGATAATCGGTGTGTCATAAACCTTTAGGGCCATGCATAACATTTTAAAGAAAACAAGTGTACAAACAAGGATAGGATATGGTGATTACTATGACAAATACAAATATTTACAAGGACATTGCGGAGCGTACCGGCGGTGATATTTACATAGGCGTTGTAGGTCCCGTAAGAACCGGAAAATCCACCTTTATAAAACAGTTCATGGATAAGCTGGTTCTGCCAAAAATGTCAGAGGAATATTTGAAAGAAAGAGCCAACGACGAGCTTCCTCAGTCCTCATCAGGCCGAACCATAATGACGACCGAACCGAAATTCATTCCGGAAAAAGGTGCCAGAATAACTGTCGATAACTCCGCTTCGCTTAATGTGCGGCTGATTGACTGCGTCGGTTATATCGTTCCGAGTGCCCTTGGTTACATAGAGGGAGACCAGCCGAGAATGGTAATGACTCCCTGGTTTGAAAATCCTGTTCCGTTCAACATGGCGGCGGAAATAGGAACTCGAAAGGTAATTACCGAACATTCCACTATTGGCCTTGTGATTACGACAGACGGAAGTATCAGCGACATTCCAAGGGAAGAATACGCCGAAGCCGAGGAAAGAGTAATAAATGAATTAAAGGCGATTAATAAACCATTTATAATGCTGCTTAACTGCATGTACCCCGCCTCCCCCGAAGCTATGCAGATGGCGGATGAATTATCTCAGAAATATGGGGTTACGGTTCTGCCTGTAAACTGTCTGGAGCTTGACGAGGACACCATTAAGGAAATTTTGGCGAAAATCCTCTTTGAATTCCCGATTAAGCAAATCAGTATACGCTTCCCGCGCTGGATAAACGCCCTGCCGCTTGAGCATTGGCTGCGTGGCGACCTTAATAAAAAGATTAAAGAGAGCGCCGAGAACCTTAAGCATATAAAAGACATTGAGAAATTCGGCAATTGCTTTAAAAACTGCGAAAATGTCGATTTCGCTTCGGTTGACTCCATAGATCTTGGCGAAGGCAGCGCAAATATTGAGCTTCATATCAAAAATTCGCTGTTTTATAAGGTGCTGACCGAAACCACCGGCCTTGTTATAAATGACGAGCAGGAGCTTATGGAAAGCATTGCCGAGCTGGCACAAATGAAGAAAGAATACCTAAGAGTCAAAGATGCCCTTGACGAGGTTGAAGCCACCGGTTACGGAATTATTATGCCGGACATAGAGGATCTAAAGCTCGAAGAGCCTGAAATTGTAAAACAAGGCGGCAGATACGGTGTCAAGTTGCGTGCCTCCGCCCCCTCAATACATATGATGAAGGCCAACATAACCACCGAGGTAAGCCCCATAGTTGGCAGCGAAAAGCAATCCGAAGATCTTGTCATGTACCTGCTTAGCGGTTTTGAGGAGGATCCGGTAAAAATTTGGGATTCCAATATATTCGGAAAATCTCTGCATGACCTTGTAAACGAAGGATTGCACGCCAAGCTTGCAAGAATGCCGGTTGATGCCCGAATGAGGGTTCAGGAAACGGTTGAACGGGTTATCAACGAAGGCTGCAACGGTCTTGTATGTATTCTCTTATAATTTAAATATAAAGCCTTTTATTTCGCAAAACAAAACTAAACTTATACCGATCAATATACCCTCTTCCCTTTGCGTCCCATATTTTAAAAGTCCAGTAGCCATTTTGGTTACCGGACTAAACTTTTTATACTTTTTTCGTGTTTTCTTTTCGCGCCAAAACAAATCCTGCCCCGAGCCTTTAAGATTCGGCACAATCACCCACAACGGAGTGCATTACTATGCCTCCAAGACCGATACAGCGGTGCATAAACCGGTTTGGTAAGGTAAAGTAAAGCGATATTAATCCGAATATCATCCTTTATTCAAACCGCAAAAACGGCGCATATTATAGACAAAAACTCGGCGCACCTTTTGGTGTGCCGAGTTTATCTTTAAAATTTACTTATTTTTATTTTTCCAGATACAGATATTTTTATAAATATCCGCCGCCATTATGTACTGTGATGAATATTCGTTCAAATCGGTAATTTTTCTTACATACTCAAGCGAAGAAAATTCCTTTTCCAAGAACTCCTCCACTTCTTTCCGCCTTGCGGGATGCGCATCGATAATACTAAACAGAGCCGAAACCGCATTTGAAAGGGCATTGTAATAATCCCTTACATAATCCTGAACAACGGGATAGAACTTATATTCTTCCTTGTCGGATATAAATTCCATCAGCGTATCTATACTTTCTTGGTCCCGTAGCACCCCGAGAGCGCAGGCGGCCATTGTTATGCGGGTTTTGTTGTGCTTTCTCATATCCTCAAGGGAGGTTCTGTCCCTCTTTGCCACCATTTCACGCAAAACCGCCGCACCGGAATTGTCGTCCATAACAGCCAGCGCCAGTGCCGAATGTTTACGGAGATTTTCGTTGTCGCTTTCAAGGTTAGATTTTAAAAGTGGCTTTATTTTGTCTCCAAGTATTCTGCACGACCAGATTGCAAGACCCGGCTTTAAGGTTGAAAGCTGCTCGTTTATTTCCTTTTGGTCGGTCAGCCACTCCGCCTTTCTACGGTAGCTTTTATCTGCCCCGCCGTCATACTTAAAACCGATATTATTCGCTTCGGACAAACAGCCGGTCGCGCGAAGCAGAGGTTCTACCCTTTCGTACTTCACCTCTTTAAGCGGTACACCGTCCTCAATGGCTATTGAAGCCACTACAGCCGCAACCTCGCCGAGTTTTTGCATATCCCTGTTCATTCTAATACAGGTCAGCATTTCATGGTCGACCGAAAGGCAGCGTCCCGCAACCAAAAGATTGTCATATTCTTTGGCGATTAAGGCACCCATCGGCACCGGAACGGTGATATTAAGGGCACCGAGGTTACTAATTACATGCCATCTGCGGAACATTTCGGCATCAAAGGCGGTGTCGGTGCCGTGCTTGTCAAGGTCAGCATAGGCGTATATTACAGGTTCTTTATCGTAAATACCGTTTAAGAAATCGTCAATGGTTATCTTCTTTTCTCCGTTTAAAAGCCTGCCTTCCCTGATACCCGGGAGTGAATGAAGGCGAAGGATTTTTTCATCCTCTTTTTTGTTTGTGAAATAGCTTTGCGCTTCAAGAATGGCGCGGGAGAATTTTTCGGCGTTTCTCTGGTCGATTATGCCGCTGTCGTGATTGGTTTTGCGGATTTTGCCGTCAACAAGGGTAGATTTTGATATTGTAAAGGGCACAACGCTGCCATCCGACTCTCTGCCGAAATCCATGCTGCAGCCCGCCATGTCGCATATATCCCCGTCGCCTGTGGCATCAATCAGCATTTTAACGGCAATATCGGTTTCCTCTTTACCGTCAAAGACACGAATACCGGTAATTTTTCTGCCGTCTCTATACAGCCCCACAACAACGCTTTCATACATCACGGCGGCGCCACATTTTTCAATCTCGCAGTCAAGATTGTATTTGCGCAAATCCGGATGGTCGAAGGACGGTTCCACCGCAAGACCGGATTTTTCACGCAGGCTTTTGTCAACCTCTTCAAAAATACCTCCTGCGCCGCCGAAATAATATCCGCAAATGCCGCTCATTGTCATGGTGCCGCCGGAAGCGCTAAGGCGCTCTATTCCAAGTATTTTTAAGTTCTTTTTGGCGCCCGTTATGGCACTTATGGCACCCGCAACCCCCATACCTATTACCGCAATATCGTAACTTTTACTGTAAACGGGAGATTGAACCTTAGTTGTGGTTAAATGTCCGCCAACCCTCTGAATAAAATCAATCACAGAACTTTCCCCCTAACGCAGAGCCTTTATCAAATGCCAAAAACGGATTTGCATAATATGTAGAATAGGCATTGATGTAGTTTTTTGAAACTTCAGTCTGCTCGCAATCGGATTTTTTATAGAAAAGATCCGCGACTGCGGCTATCAGTATGTGCTTATACTCTTCGGGTCTTGTTGCCCACAGCTCAAATACCCTTTTCCTTGCCGCCGGATAATCGAACGAGTCGGGCATTTTAAATTCCGCAATAGAATACTTATCGTTATATGGATAAACCTTTATACTCTCGTGGAAGCTGTCAAAAATACCGCCGTAGGTTATGGCGTTGAGCGTTTTATAGACGAAGCTTTTTGTTCTTGTGTCGATAATCCGCTTTGCGAATATTTCGCTTTTTCCGTTGGAATTGAATATTGTGATTTTGTATTCCTCGCCTTCGGGCTCAACCTTTAAAACGTTGGTAAAAAGCAGTACTTCAATATCATTTTTGCAGATCCAAGAGCTTACAAAAGCAGTCCATTCGGGGATAAAAACATTGCCGCAAAGCCCCGCATCCTCAAAAAACGCCTTGAATTTCCTGCCTTCTTCCGTAATAAGTTCCGCCTTATAGTCGCTGCCGCTGTGAAAGGAATCGATAAACTCGCCGCAGGGGTTGGCTTTTTCTTCAATTATCAGGGTTTTACCCTTTGATGCTTTTGCTGCTCCTAACCCCAAAAAAGTAGCACCGAAAATAACTAAATCATATCTTCGCACTTGCATTATCTCCCATTTTTAAAATTATTATCGGATCAATAAAAATTATAACACTTTAATTAAAACCTCATCCAAACCACGTTTTGGAACGCAAAGCACATTATTTTCATTAAGATAATATTTAACGTTGCCATCCTTCAACTTAAACCTTGCTTTTAAGAGTTTTCGGCAAAGCCGTACCGCGGCTTCAAAATCATATATAAAGCCTTCTTCATTTATGCTGCCGTTTTCTTTTAAGAGGGCGAAAAACTTTTTGCCTTCTTGTGTTTTAAAAGCAAGGTTTTTGCAGGGTCTTTCGTTTAAGCAGTAACAAACTCTCTGCCTACCAGTGTGCTTCGCTCGATAATAACCGTATCCTGTGGGCTTTTTAAGGCGGCGGCCGCACCGTAAAATGTGGCACCTAAGACCGCAGTTTTGTACTTTTCCAACCTAAAATACCTCCCCTTAGCATCAGCAAATTAGACGCACCGTTTACTAAAACAAAACACATTTTAATTTTAACATACTAATTGGCATTGTCAAACAAAAACACCGGATTTTACTATAAAAATAGCATTTTACCACTTTATAAGTCAATATTGAAAACACATATTTATGCGTGTTTAATGCTGAAAAAACTGCTAATGTAGATATTTATTTGTAAAAAAGCTACTCTAAACCGTTCGGAAAAGAGCACAAAAAATGGGAACGGCGAGCTTGCTGTTCCCATTTTTACTATTTCAAATTATGTTTGACGAACAAAGCTTTGGTAGGATTTTTTGCAAGTCAAAAGTCCGTACATGTATATTAAAAATTTATTTGCCTATTCGCCAAGATATGCCTTTTTAACCGATTCGTTATTGATTAAATCAGCCGCATCGCCCGAAAGAACAATTTTTCCGGTCTCTAAAACATAGGCGCGGTTAGCGATAGAGAGTGCCTTTTTGGCGTTTTGTTCAACCAAAAGCACGGTGGTTCCGCTTTCGCTGATTGACTTAATAATATCAAAAATCTCACTTACCAAAATCGGAGACAAGCCCATTGAAGGTTCGTCCATTAATATAATTTTCGGATGAGACATTAACGCCCTTCCCATCGCAAGCATCTGCTGTTCACCGCCGCTTAAGGTTCCTGCTACTTGGTGTTTTCTTTCTTTAAGTCTTGGGAAACGCTGGTAGACAGTTTTAAGAGAATCTTCAATCTCGTCCTTGTCCTTTCTTGTGAAAGCACCCAGTTTGAGGTTTTCATATACCGTCAACTGCGAGAAAATACGGCGTCCTTCCGGAACATGGGCGATACCCATTTCGACTATTTTGTGGGCGGGGGTTTTGGTCAACTCCTGGTCTTGAAACTTTATAGAGCCGCTTTTGGCAGGCACAAGACCGGTTATAGTGTGCAAAATTGTGGTTTTTCCGGCGCCGTTAGCTCCGATTAAGGCGATAACTTCACCCTCGTTAACCTCAAAAGATATACCTTTTATTGCCTGAATGACACCGTAATAAACCGAAAGATCATTGATTGAAAGCATTGCCATATTGTTCCCCCCCTATTCGCCCAGATATGCCGCGATAACCTCTGGGTTATTGAGCACCTCGGAGGTTTCTCCGGCAGCTAAAAGTGTTCCGAAGTTTAGAACCGAAAGCTCCTCGCAAATGCCGCTGACCAGCTTCATATCGTGTTCGATAAGCAGAATAGTCATATCAAATTTATCGCGAATAAAGCGTATTGTTTCCATAAGTTCATCTGTCTCGTTGGGATTCATACCGGCTGCCGGCTCATCCAGCAAAAGCAGTTTCGGAGAGGTGGCCAGAGCGCGGGCAATTTCCAGCTTGCGCTGTTTACCATAAGGCAGATTGGCTGCAATAGTATCTTTTTCCTTGTCTAAATCAAAGACCTTTAAAAGTTCAAGGGCTTCCTTTTCCATTTCATGCTCCTCTTTAAAGAAGCGGGGCAAACGGAAAATGCTATCAAGCAGGGTGTTTTTATATTTGTTATGCAGTCCGACCTTAACATTGTCTATAATGCTCATATTCTTAAACAGACGAATGTTTTGAAAGGTCCGGGCAATTCCTTTTTTGTTTATGATAATCGGTGATTTGCCGGTAAGGTTTTCGCCATCCAGATAAAAGGTGCCGTTTGTAGGTTTATAAACACCGGTCAAGATATTGAAAATTGTGGTTTTTCCGGCACCGTTCGGGCCGATAAGCCCATAAAGCTGTCCCTTTTTAACGGTCAGGTTTATATCATCAACGGCACGCAAGCCCCCGAAAGATATACTTAAGTTTTTTACCTCAAGCAGTTCCAATTAAGCTACTCCCCTTTCCTTGAAAGCACTTTTCTGCGAAGATGGGCGGTCTTTTCACTTGCCTTCATCCTTAAAGCGGCAATCCTCGGCGAAGCGCTTGCAAGCATCAAAAAGATAAGCGCCAATGCATAAATCAGCAGACGGTACTGGTCAAAGTCCCTTAGTATTTCAGGCAGGAAGGTAATAATTACAGCCGCTATAATGGAACCTAACAGGTTGCCCATTCCGCCAAGTACTACCATAACCAGAACTTCAATAGATATGTTATAGTTGAAGTTACCCGGTTCAATAAAGTTGATATAGTGTCCCATAATAACTCCGGCAACGCCTGCAAAAAAGGCACCGACCGCAAAAACCTTAATTTTATACCCCTTTATGTTGATGCCTACCGATTCCGCCGCAATAGCATTGTCGCGTATTGAGGTAATCGCGCGACCGTGACGGGAGGTTACAATATTTCGTATAACCAATATTGTAATAATTACAAACAGATAAGAAAAAGAGAAGGTTTTAACTTTTGAACCCAAGGAAGGTATTCCGTTAAGACCGGCGGTACCTCCGGTAATGGGGAGAATTTTAACAAATGAACGAATTATTTCACCAAAAGCCAAGGTTACGATAGCAAGATAGTCACCCTGCAGGCGAAGAATGGAAGAGCTGATTAAAAATCCGCCGATTGCGGCAACCGTTCCGCCGATTAATGCGGCTACAATAAAACGAATTTCTACCGGAAGATTTGAATTTATGGAAAAGATACATCCGGAATAGGCGCCAAGCGCAAAGAACCCCGCATGGCCTAAGGAAAGCTCGCCCAAAAAGCCGACAATAAGGTTTAACGATAAAGCAAGAATGACATTATAACACGCTTTGATAACAAGGGTTTGGGTAGCGCGCGGAATCATGCTTGCACTCATCCCATAGGCTATTAAAAGGTATACAAGTACGGCAGCGGCACAAAATATTAAGTTTTGAAAGAGTATTGAGTTTTTCTTTTTCATTACCGCCTACACCTTTTCTGTGAAATTTTTGCCTAAAAGTCCGGCAGGTTTTAAAACAAGCATAATGATAAGTATTACGAAAGCAAATCCGTCCGACGCGGCATTCAAATTATCCGGCAGGTAGCTTGCCGTAAGCGCTTCAATAAGTCCGATAAACAGACCGCCAATCATTGCGCCCGGAATGCTACCGATACCCCCGAAAACAGCCGCGGCAAATGCCTTAATACCAAATAAACTGCCGGTATATGGGTCAACATTTAAATATTTTGCCGAATAAAGTATACTTGCAATACCGGCCATAGCGGAGCCGATTATAAAGGTAATGGAAATGGTGCGATTAACATTTATACCCATCAGCTGTGCCGCACCTTTATCTTCAGAAACGGCCAGCATGGCACGTCCGATTTTTGTCTTTTTTATGAAGGTGTAAAGACCGAGCATAATGACAATGGTCGTAATCCAAATAATTACCGAAATTCCGGAAACCGATACTCCAAACAGCTCGAAACTGCCGACATTGATAAATTTAACAATAAATTTACGGTTAGGACCGAAAAACAAAAGCGCAAGGTTTTGAAGCAGATAGCTTACTCCGATTGCCGTTATGAGAACCGTTAGTGGTGATGCCTGACGGAGCGGTTTGTATGCAAGCTTTTCTACTACGAAGCCTAAAACGGCGCAGAATGCAACGCAAAGAGCCATTGCCAAAGGAACACTAAGGGAAAGCTGCGAAATGAAAACCACAATGGTATAGGCGCCTACCATGATAACGTCTCCGTGGGCGAAATTGAGCATTTTTGCGATACCGTAAACCATGGTATACCCAAGGGCTA
This sequence comes from Acutalibacteraceae bacterium, assembly GCA_050946805.1. GTDB lineage: Bacteria > Bacillota > Clostridia > Oscillospirales > Acutalibacteraceae > UBA737. The sequence goes on from JBMNVM010000042.1 coordinate 8,837, forward strand.
CAAGCGCGTAAACACTTCCCAAATTAATTCCGTCTATCACTGTCATAATAAACTGTTGCATATATTGTTCCCCTTTTCAGCGGTAAAAGATATTACAAATACTTACTGCTTTTAAAGTGGTTCGGGAAATTTCCCGAACAGCTTTAAAAACGGTAAAGAATTTTATTTTTACACGGTCGCTTAAATTAATAGTGATACGGGGAAGGCGTAAATTGTCTTCCCCGTATCGAACCTAAAAATCTATTTTAGTCTTTTGCTGCGTATTTACCGTCTTTGATTATAGCAACCTTAGCAGATTTTGTGGGCTCGCCCGAAGCGCTGAAAGTCATTTTGCCGGTAAGACCGTCAACTTCAATTTGGGTCATTACGGGAACGAGTTTATCGCCGAGTTCTTTGGCAGACAACTTGGTATCATCTACTGTAAGTCCGGCCTTTTCAATGGCGGCCTTGATAACATAAACAGCGTCATAGGCATCTGCCGCGAACTGGTCAGGTTCGAGGTTGTATTTTTCTTTAAACTTGGTTACGAAAGACTGAACCTTTTCAGAAGCATCGCTGGCAATAAAGGGTGTGTAATAAATAAGTCCTTCAACCAGTTTTGCATTGTCGCCTTCAAGGTAGTTGAGAATACCGTCAAGACCGTCGCAACCGATAATCGGAAGCTTCATGTTCTTGTTGTTTGCGGCAATTACAATTTGAGATGCTTTCTCGGCATAGATGGGCATAAACAGGAACTGTGCATCTGAACCGATGATCTTTGTAAGCTGCGCATTAAAGTCGGTTGCGGCCTTTGCAAAGGAAGTATCGGCAGAAACGGTTCCGCCAAGCTCAGACCATCTTTTCTTAAAGGCATCGTAAAGACCGGAGCTGTAACTGTCGTCCTGATTGTAAAGAATGGCGGCTTTTTTGTAGCCTAACTTTTGATAGATATATTCGGCCATTGCTTTACCCTGGTCAACGTCGTTAAAGCAAATGCGGAACGAATTGGGATTTTCGATTGCCTCAATCTGGGAAGCACTGGGTGTTACCTGAAGAAGCCCTTCTTTTTTAATTGTGTCATTAAGAGCAACTCCGGCACCTGAAGTAACGGTACCCATAAATATCTGCATTCCGTTATCCATTAACTTTTCAAATGCAGCTTTGGCTTTTGTGCCGTCGGCCTCGTCATCTTCGAATAAAAATTCAAGCTTAATGCCATTGATGCCACCGGCTTTATTGATTTCGTCAATAGCTATCTGTGCGCCTCTCTGAACCGAAATTCCGTAAGTAGAAGCCTCACCGGTGAGCGGGCCGGTACCGCCAATAACCAGTTTGCCGGAACTGTCTTTTTCTCCGCAGCCGGCAAAAGCGACAGTGGTCATAACAAGAATAAGAGCCACTGCCAATAAATATTTTGCCATTTTTTTCATAATTCTGTCCTCCTAAAATTTAGTTTATATATAAAAATAGATAGTAATATGATACCCTGATGTTTATATTTTGTCAATGAAAATTTAGCGATTTATGTAGCTTTCACGACTTTTTTTAACTGATATCGATAATTTTGGAGGTTTGGACAAGACTTTACCGGACTAAAACCTACAAAATTTATATTTTTGCTTCCCGGCAAAGGATTTTGAAAATAAAATCTTCCCGCATATGTAAGCTTAAAAACCGGCATATAAAAGAACGGGAACAGCCTTTATAAGCTATTCCCTATTCTCTTTGTCGCGAAATCAAGCCTTAACCGCGTGAATTAAATTACTTTTCATATAATGTTTTTTATAATATTTCTTGCAGAGTCAAGGTCAAGGTTATCGGAATACATGATTTGCGAAAGCAGGTTTCCGGTTGCGGTGCCCTCGATAAGCCCTGTCAAGACCTTTTTACCGGTAATCTTTTCCGTCAGCTCATTTAAGTATTTATCCTTACTGCCGCCGCCGACAATCATAATATTCTCTATTTTCTTGTTTGAATACTTCTCGATTG
>JBMNVM010000043.1:0-10766 GCA_050946805.1 Acutalibacteraceae bacterium
GCGCCATGCCACAAGCAAAATCAAGGTTGAAACCGACCTTGAAAGTATTGCTACGCTGGGCTTTAGGGGAGAAGCTTTGGCCGCCGTTTCCTCGGTTGCAAGGGTGGAAATGCTGACCCGCACGGCGCAGAGTGAAGTCGGTTCGCATTATATTATTGAGGGCGGGGAAGAAAAACTCTATGAGGAGTCGGGCTGCCCTGTCGGCACTACCATAATTATTAGGGACATTTTTTACAACACCCCCGCGCGTATGAAGTTTTTAAAAAAGGATGTTACCGAGGCAAATGCCTGCGCCGCGGTGGTCGAGCGGATCGCCCTATCACGCCCCGATATTTCATTTAAACTGATTAGGGACGGCAAGCCCTCCCTTTCAACCTCCGGCAACGGCGACATTAAGGCTTGTGTTTACAGCGTTTTGGGCAGGGATTTTTGTAACACACTTATCCCTGTAAACAGTGTAACCAACGGCGTTTCGGTAACGGGACTTACCTGTAAACCGGTTCACTGCAGACCCACAAGAAACAACCAGTACATCTTTTTGAACGGGCGGTTTATCCGTTCGGGAACGGTGGTTGCGGCGGCCGAGCAGGCCTACAAAAACAGCGCCATGGTCGGCAAATTCCCGGGGTTTGTGCTTTATTTGAATCTTCCATTTGAGACGGTTGATGTAAACGTTCATCCGGCTAAAATTGAGGTTCGCTTTTCGGATGAAAAACGCATTTTTGACGCGGTGTATGCCGCGGTCAAGGCCGCAATTAATGCCTTAGACACAAGGCCTGAAATCATCTTAACCAACCCTTCAAAAAACAGGTTTGAGCATATGACCGCCGCGCAGTATCGCCAGCAAAGTATTGGCGAGCAGAAAACTTTGGCGGAGGAAATTTATCATACAAAACCAAAGCCTAAAACACCCGATTTTTCCACAGCGGTCTTTAAAAGCCGCACAGTGCCTGATTTTGTAAACCGTTATTCGGTGGTCGGCAAAAACGGCGAAAAGGTGGAATGGGGTCAAAAGGATAGCGAGAAGATTTTCGAAGCTAAGGAAACTCGTCCGCTGCCTGAAACACCAAAGCCTGCGGCTATAGAAACCGAAGCGGCAAGTCAGCAGGCGGATATATCCGCTAATTTAGCGGATACACCGGTGGGCGAGGAAGCACCGGAAATTACCCTTATAGGCGAGGCTTTTGCGACCTATATCGTGGTTCAAATGAATGACAGCATTTATCTGATTGACAAGCACGCCGCCCATGAGCGAATTTTATACAACAAGCTTCAAAGTGAGCGAAAGACCGAGGTTCAAGCTCTTTTAACCCCGGTTACGGCAACCCTTTCGGCTGAAAGCTATAACTCAATAATCAGCAACACCGAAATGCTTTTAAAGAACGGCTTTGAAATTGAGGATTTCGGCAATTCTACCGTAATTGTGCGCGCCATTCCCGTTTTTTTAACGGGTGAGGATATACCATCACTATTAGAGGAGATTGCCGATGGCTTAAAAACCGCCGGAAAGGTTCAGACCGAACGGCAGGACAACCTATTACATACCATAGCCTGCAAGGCTGCCATAAAGGCGGGCATGAGCACCAGCCGCACCGAAATGCTTGAACTTGCCAAAAAGGTGCTGTCAACAAGGGAAGTCATGTACTGCCCCCACGGCCGGCCTGTGGCTTATGAAATTAAAAAACGTGAGCTTGAGAAACAGTTTGGTAGGATACAATGAGCAAGCAAAAAAAGGTAGTTTTTATTGTAGGCCCCACTGCTTCGGGCAAAACGGGGCTTGGAATAGCTGTTGCCAAGGAATTCGGCGGGGAGGTCATTTCCGCCGATTCAATGCAGATATATAAAGGAATACACATAGCATCGGCTGCGCCGGACGAGGACGAAATGCAGGGCGTGGCACATCATATGCTGGAATTTTTGGAGCTTGACTCCGCTTTTTCGGTCGCAGACTATGTAAAGCAGGCAAGAATGCTTATTGATGAAATTTATTCAAGAGGCAGACTGCCCATAGTTGTGGGCGGTACGGGGCTTTACATTTCGGCTCTGCTTGATAATACCCGCTTTGCCGAGGAAAAGACCGATTTATCTCTTCGAAAAAGCCTTGAAGAGGAGTTTGACCGTGTGGGAGCGGAAGAAATGCTACAACGCCTTGCCGAGTTTGATCCCGAAAGCGCGAAGCGGCTCCACCCGTCGGACAAGCGAAGGATTATTCGCTGTTTCGAGGTTTATAAAACCACCGGAAAAACCAAAACGCAGCTAAACGAACTGTCACACAGCGAAAAAAATGACTTTGAATCTTTGGTTATTGGAATCACCTTTAAAGATCGCCAAAAGCTGTACGACAGGATTGATGCAAGGGTTGACATAATGATTGAATCGGGGCTGCTTAAAGAAGCAAAGCAGACCTTTAAAAATGCCGACAACAAGGGAGCATTTCAGGCAATAGGCCATAAGGAGCTTTATCCGTTTTTCCGGCAGGAGTGCAGTTTAGAGGAAGCGGTAGAGCATTTAAAGCGCCAGACAAGGCGTTATGCCAAAAGGCAGCTTACATGGTTTAGGAAAGACCACCGCATAAACTGGATTTATGCGGATGAATGTGAAAACGTTGTAAAAGCCGCGAAGGATTTGGTTAAAAGATTTTTGTAAATATTGAAAGGGGGAAACAGCGTGAAGGGTTTGAAGCTTTTAAAAGTGTTTTTAATGCTTTTAAGCATGGTTTTTCTAATCAATCAGCTGATTTCTTCTCTTTACAAACCGATAAAAACCGAAACGGTCGTCTACCACACAGCCTTGGACGGAATTAAAATAACAGGATATATAATAAGGGATGAAAAAAACGTAACATCGGCGGGGGACGGTGTTTTGCACTTTGTTACCCCCGACGGCAACCGTGTTTCCAAAAACGGCGTTATAGCCGATATATACACAAACGAATCGGTATCGATTACCGTATCAAAAATGGATGTATTAAAAGCGCAGATTGCCGACATTGAGGATATTTTAAGCTATAACGACATTGAAGCGGCAAATTTGGAGCTTTTAAACACGCGAGTAAAAGAAAAACTGCGGGATATGATTTTTGCCTCATCCGCCGGAATTTACAAGGATATGGTGGTGTTAAGTGAGGATTTGCTCTCAGCCGTAAACCGCAAGCAGGCGGCCTTCGGGGTAGTTGACGGTCTGTCAGAGCGGCTTAACGCTTTAAAAGCCGAGCTTTCGTCCCTTACGGCTTCGCTGCCCGCCGCGAAAGGCAAAATCTTGGCGCCGCTGTCAGGCTATTTCGTTTCAAAGACCGACGGGTATGAAAATGTTTTAAACCCTAAAGAGCTTGATAAAATCACACCCGAATATCTGGCTAATCTATCCCCCGCAGCTGCCGAGGGTAATGTAATAGGCAAAATCGTTTCGGACTACGAATGGTACATCGCGGCGGCGGTACCGATAAATGACTCCTTAAAATACAAGGAAGGACAGAACCTTAAACTGGAGACTACCGTAAAATCCGCGCCGACCTTGCCGGTAACCGTAAAGAAAATCAATATTTCAAGCAAGGGCGACAAGGCGGTAATCATTTTTGCCTGCAGCTATATGAACAGCGAGCTGGCGGCAATGCGAAGCGGCGTAATGACGGTTGTAAACAAGGAATACAGCGGCTTTAAGGTTCCGCAAAAGGCGCTAAGGGTTGTAAACTCGGTTCGCGGTGTTTACGTTCTAAACGGTATGCAGATAAAATTTGTGCCGGTGAATATTTTATATTCAACCGAAGATTTTATGATATGTGAAAAATCAAATGAAAACGGAAATTATTTAAAACTTTACGACAGGGTAGTTATTAAGGGGAAAAATCTGTATGATGGAAAAGTTGTCGGCTGAGGAATTTGACAGAAATTTTCACGCGGTTTGCGAAAGGCTTGAAAAGGCCTTGGCCGCTTGTGGTAAAAAGCGGGAGGATATAATCCTTTTGGCGGCAACCAAAACCGTAGATGCCGAAACCATTAACTACGCACTATCAAAAGGCATTGAATATATCGGCGAAAACAAGGTGCAGGAGCTGCTTGCAAAATTCGACGGCATAAACCCCTGCCACCGCCATTTTATAGGGCATTTGCAGACCAACAAGGTCAAGGACATAATAAACCGTGTTGAAATGATACAGTCGGTAGACTCGATAAAGCTTGCAAGGGAAATTTCCAAGCAGGCGGGCAAGAACGGCAAAACAATGGATGTGCTAATTGAGATTAATATAGGCGGGGAGGAGTCTAAATGGGGCTTCCCTCCGGAACAAGCGGAAGAGGCGGTTGCCGAAGTCGCGGCTTTGCCAAATATAAATGTAAAGGGACTTATGACAATACCGCCCATTTGTGAAAGCGGCGAAGAGGCTCGTAAATATTTCCGCAAAATGAATAAACTGTTTATTGACATTAAAAGCAAAAAAATAGATAATAGTAGTATGGATATTCTGTCTATGGGAATGTCGGATGACTTTGATATCGCAGTCGAAGAGGGAGCTAACCTCATACGCTTGGGGACGGCGCTTTTCGGCCAACGTGTATATAACTAATTGAAAAAGGAGCTTTAAAATGGGATTATTGGATAGATTCAAGGATTATTTCAATGCTTTTGAAGACGAAGAACTCGAAGATGAGTTTTTAGAAACAGCAAACGAAAAGGAAGAGCCCAAAAAACCTGCCTATCAGGAGGAGCCGGTGCGCCGTCAGGAACCCTCTCCGCGGCTTGTGGGCAAATCCAAAACGGTCAGCTTTACTCCCGCGCAGATGCAGGTTGTTCTTGTCAAGCCCGACCGTTACGAGGATGTTACCGCTATTGCCGACCATCTTAACGACAGAAAAACGGTCGTTTTAAATCTCGAAAACGCGGACCGGGATGTCTCCCGCCGGATTGTGGACTTTTTAAGCGGTGCTACATATGCAAATCACGGAAACATACGCAAGGTTTCAAGAGCCACCTTCCTTATAGTTCCTAACGGTGTTGACATGATGGGCGATTTAATGCTGGACGAGCTTGAAGAAGGAAAAATCTACTTTTAATGCAATCGAATCTTTTTGATCAAAGAGTGTCTGATACGGCGGATATTTGCGAAAAAAATTCCGCTTTGAAATTTTTAGGGTTCTTGTCGCCCGAAGAGGCGAAACTCGCGGACGAGATTTTAAAGCACAGAATAATCCGCTACGGCTTTTTCGGTGGGTATGAGGCTGCGCAAAGAGTATTTCTCGGCTGTTTTCCCGATTGGGCTGAAGCGATAGAGTACCCCATAGCTTCTGTTACCGCTACCTTTAGAAAGGCAGACCGTTTGTCACACCGTGACGTTTTAGGTTCGCTCATGGCGCTTGGAATCAAGCGGGAGATGGTCGGGGACATACTTATTGAAGAAGGACGTGCCGTTATTTTCCTTGCAGAGGAAACGGCGGATTATGTTTTAACACAGCTTGAAAAGATCGGACGGGTGGGGGTTACCCTGCAAAAAGGCTTTACGCCGCCGCTGCCAATGGGACAAACCTTTAAGGATTTTTCGGCCACCGTTTCGTCCGCAAGGCTTGACTGTGTGATTTGCGCGCTTGCCAACCTTTCAAGGACGGATGCGGCAAGGATTATTGAACAGGGATTTGTGCGCTTAAACTCTGTTGAGGTTCAAAAGGTAACCCGTCAGGTTGAACAGGGCGATATCATATCCGTTCGCGGCAGCGGAAAGTTTATTGTGGAATCCCTGTCGGAACGGACAAGGAAGGATAGAATAATTTTAAAATACAAAAAATATATTTAGGGGGGCTTTCTTAATGATGACTGCGGACGAAATAAGAAACGTGAAGTTTTCCCGAGCCATTAGCGGATACAAGGCCGACGAAGTGGAGGTTTTCCTTGATAAGGTAGAGGCTGATTATGCCGCTTTTGAGCGTATTATCAAGGAATACGAGTTAAAAATCGAAACCATGAACAGCGAAATAGAAAGCTTTAAAAATTCGCAAAGCAGTATTCAAAACGTGCTTGTAAACGCCCAGAAGCTTGCCGACCAGATTGTAAAAGAGGCCAAGGAGAAAAGCAGCGAAATTATAAAGCAGGCGGAGGAAAACATTAAAGCCATAACCGCGCATGAAAAGGAATTGTCGGCCGCGTTTGAATTAAAAGCTCAAGAACAGAAAAACGCGCTTGAAAAGGAACTTGAAAATATGGTAAAGGCCGCAAAACAAAAGGCTGACCTGATAACAGCGCAGGCGGAGGAAAGGGTTAAGCACCAACAAATGCTTTTTGACCGCTTAAAGCAGGAGGTTGCCGCCTTTAAAGCAAGCACGACGGCAAAATACAAAGAGCATCTTGAGCTTTTGGCAAAGCTTCCCGATTTTGTACCGGCCGATACGCAGAATTCGGCCGACGAAAAGGCTTCGCAAGAAGAAAAAAGAGACGATGCTACGGATAAAGACGATAAAATTGACATTTCTTCGAGCACCGCAAAACCCGTAAATAACGGTTTTACAGTTAAGAAAATTCCTTCCAAGGAGGATATATAGTTGATTTCGTACATATTGGGCTTGGTTTGCGGATTGGCTATAATAGGTGTCGACCAGTATACCAAGCACTTGGTTACCACAAATATGTCATTGACCGAAACCAAAGGTTTTTTAAAAGGATTTATAGACCTTACATATATTCACAATACAGGCAGCGCATGGGGAATGTTAAGCGGATACACATGGGTGCTTTTGGCTCTTACCATAATTGTAATGCTTATCTGCATAACCCTGCTTTTTAAAACGGGGCTTAAAAACAAGCTTATGTTTTGGGCAATGATACTTGTCATTTCAGGCGGAATCGGAAATATGATTGACAGAATTTTTCGCAAGGGCAATGTAGTTGATTTTTTGCAGTTCGCTTTTTTTAAAAAATTCCCTATTTTTAATGTTGCGGATATTGCCGTTGTTTGCGGCGCCGCACTGCTTATACTTTATTTTGTTACCGATACAATAAAAGACATAAAAAAATCACGCAAATCTGCGGACAAGGGGAAAAATGACGAAAATAAGTAGGATTTTCGAACTTGAAAACGCCGCAAGGATAGATGTTTTCGTCGCAGAGGCTGCCGATGTTTCAAGGTCAAGGGTCGTAAAGCTTTTAGAGGACGGCTGCGTTCTTGTAAACGGTACCGCCGCCACAAGAAAGACCAAATTAAAACCCGGGGACAGGGTTGATATAGAACTGCCCGAGCCTACCCCGTATGAAGCGCAGGCGGAGGAAATCCCGCTGCAAATTGTTTACGAGGATGACGACCTTTTGGTTGTGAATAAACCGAAAGGAATGGTTGTGCATCCGGCGGCGGGCAATTACAGCGGCACACTTGTAAATGCCCTTATACACCACTGCGGCGATTCGCTCTCGGGCATAAACGGTGTTTTGCGACCCGGAATTGTTCACAGAATCGATAAAAACACCAGCGGGCTTTTGCTGGTTGCCAAAAATGACATGGCGCATAAATCACTGGCCGCTCAAATTAAAGAACATTCCCTTACAAGGGAATATGAAGCGGTGGTTTATGGAAATATAAAGAATGACCAAGGCACCATAAACGCGCCAATTGGCAGACATCCGATAAAACGCAAGCAAATGTGCGTTACCCAAAAAGGCAGACAGGCAATAACCCACTACACCGTTATTAAAAGGCTTAACGGCTTTACTCATGTGCGACTGTGGCTTGAGACCGGCAGAACACATCAAATAAGGGTTCATATGGCATATATCGGGCATCCGGTCGCGGGGGACGATGTTTACGGCCCCAAAAAGGTCATAACCGAGCTTTCGGGGCAGTGCCTGCATGCCAAAAAAATCGGCTTTATTCATCCGTCAAGCGGGGAATACATGGAATTTGATTCCGAACTTCCGGATTATTTCGTTAAATTTTTAAAAAGGAGCAATGCCGATGGGGCTGTTTGAGGGCTGCCTTTTGGCCTGCGATATTGACGGTACGCTTATTTCCAACGGATATATAAATCCCGCGAATATTGAAAAAATAGAGTTTTTCATGAGTGAAGGCGGAATGTTTTCACTTTCAACCGGAAGGAGCGCCAGCGCGGTTCTTCCGATTTTAAAGTTTATAGACAAGGTGTCGCCCTGTGTTGTCGCAAACGGCGCCATGATTTATGATTTTGAGCATTCAAAGGTTGTCTTGCAAAAGTGTCTGCCAAAGAATGATTTCAGAATTGCGAAATTGGCGGCGGCTTTGGATGATATAGGAATTGAGGCTCATGCCGGGCTTGATACCTATGTTTTGAAAAGAAGCCGCGAAACCGACGACCACGAGGAATACGAGGAACTAAACTCGATATTTATAGACTACGATAAAGCAGCGCAAATCGGCTGCAATAAGATTATTTATCTGTGCCGGGATCAAGAGCAGCGGGAAAGGCTAAAAAGTATCATCGAGCGGGAAAAAACCGACTCTGATTTCGTTGAAACCACCGCCGAAATAGACGGACGCACAAGATATTATTACGAGCAACTGCCAAAGGGTGTTACAAAGCTTACCGCCATTAAAAAACTTTGTTATATTTACGGTATTAAAAAAGGCGCATTTTTCGCCATTGGCGACTATTACAACGACCTTGAAATGATTGAAAATGCCGATATCGGCGCGGCAACTGCCGAATCGCCGGAGGCTGTAAAAAATAAAGCAGACTACACCACCGTTCCCTGCGCATGCGGGGCAGTAGCTGATTTTATTGAATTTTTAACCGAAAAGGCAAAAAATCGGGCTTTTGCGGTTAAGATATAAAATTAGGTTATTTAAAGCTTCGAGCTTTGGATAAAGATTTATGAAGGGATGAGAAAATGGAAGCAGCAATCAAAAAGGAATTGCAGATTACCGCTTGTAAGGTAAGAATGAGCATTATCGAGGGGGTACACGCCGCAAAATCGGGACATCCGGGCGGCTCGCTTTCAAGTGCGGATATTCTTACTTATCTTTATTTCAAGGAGATGAGGATTGATCCGAACAACCCCAAAATGGAAAACAGGGATCGTTTTGTTCTTTCAAAGGGACACGCGGCGCCCGGACTTTATGCGACCTTGGCGCACAGGGGTTACTTTTCGCCCGAGCTTATGAAAACCTTACGGCATCCGGGCAGTATTTTACAGGGACACCCGGACATGAAGCAAATTCCCGGAGTGGATATGACTACCGGTTCACTCGGTCAGGGCATATCGGCTGCTGTCGGCATGGCTTTGTCCTCAAAGCATTTCGGCTCGGGATTTAATGTGTATGCAATCCTCGGAGACGGCGAGCTTGAGGAAGGTCAGGTTTGGGAGGCATTAATGTTCGCCGCCCACAAAAAGCTTTCAAACCTTACCGCTTTTGTTGATTATAACAATCTTCAGATAGACGGAACGATAGAAGAAGTAAATTCCGCGGCGCCTATTGATAAAAAGTTTGAAGCCTTCGGCTGGCATGTGATTAATATTGACGGCCATGATTTTGACCAAATCGAAAAGGCTTTGGCGGAAGCCAAAACAGTCGACAAACCGGTTGCGATTATCGCCAAAACCGTAAAAGGAAAGGGCGTTTCCTACATGGAGAATGTCGTCGGCTGGCATGGTGTCGCACCTGATGACGAATTATATGAAAAGGCTATGACCGAACTCAAAGCTCAGTTTGCGGCTTTGACGGCTTAATTGGAGGTAAATTCAAATGTCAGAAGTGAAAATGGTTGCTACCAGAGTGGGTTTTGGCGCCGCTCTTGCCGAACTTGGAGCCGAGAGGGACGATTTTTTGGTTTTGGATGCGGATCTTGCCGCCGCGACACATACCGGCGTTTTCAAAAAAGCCTTCCCTGATAGGTTTTATAACTGCGGTATTGCCGAACAGAATTTGATTAGTATCGCGGCAGGTATTGCCGCAACCGGAAAGCGTGTTGTATGCAGTTCCTTTGCAATGTTTGCTGCGGGACGTGCCTTTGAGCAGGTAAGAAACTCCATAGGCTACCCACATTTGAATGTGATAATCGGCGCCACACATGCCGGCATTTCGGTGGGTGAGGACGGCGCTACGCACCAGTGCTGTGAGGATATTGCCCTTATGCGCACAATCCCGGGCATGACCATTATCAACCCTGCCGACGAGACCGAGGCAAAGCTTGCGGTACGTGCCGCCATGAACCATGAAGGCCCTGTTTATATGCGCTTCGGCAGACTTGCCGTACCGGTTGTTTTCGGTGATGATTACAAGTTCGAAATCGGCAAGGGTGTAGAGCTTAAAAGCGGAGACGATGTTACGATTATTGCCACCGGTCTTTTGGTAAAAGAGGCGTTGGAGGCACACGATATTTTAAAGGCGGAGGGTATTAACGCCCGTGTTATTAACATGGCTACCATAAAGCCGCTGGATAATGAAATAGTTTTAAAGGCGGCCAAGGAGACCGGAGCTATTGTAACGGCAGAGGAACATTCGGTAATCGGCGGACTCGGAAGCGCCGTCAGCGAGCTTTTGTCCGAAGAATATCCCACACCGGTTGTAAAGCTTGGAGTTTACGACAGGTTCGGTTATTCGGGCCCCGCTCCAAAGCTGCTTGACGAGTTCGGGCTGCGCGCCATAAATATCGTTGAAAAGGTAAAGAAGGCAATTTCTCTTAAGAAATAATGAAAATTAAAAAAACGGCTGTCGCGTAAAAGCGACAGCCGCATTTTTATTTAAGAACAATCAAGCTTTTGGGGCTTGCGGTTAAGTTTTCAAAGGATTGGTCGGTTATAACCACCATATCCTCAAT
>JBMNVM010000044.1:0-10572 GCA_050946805.1 Acutalibacteraceae bacterium
CTTTCATATTTCCTTTGCTTTACCGTTGTCTTAACTATTTTTTGTCTGCCCTCATATAAAAAGATCAATCCGAAAATAGACATTTTATCCACAAGTACAATCGTTAATAACATAAAAAATATGGAGCTTAATATGACTTCGGTCATATATGTAAAAAATAAAAAAAGCGAATGGGAGGAATACTACCGTATTCACGGCAGCGAAAACCGCCTATGGATTAGTATTGACAAAATGCCGAAAAATCTTTTAAATGCTTTTATCGCAATTGAGGATGAAACCTTTTACAAACATTCGGGCATAAACTGGAAAAGAACCTTCGGAGCTATCGGCAACTATTTTTTGAAGTTTGACGAAACCGAGTTCGGCGGTTCGACCATAACGCAGCAGCTGATTAAAAACATAACCTCCGATAATGATAAAAGCATTTTCAGAAAGGTTCGTGAAATAATCAGAGCCTTGATTATTGAAAAGAAGCTGAGCAAAAAAGAGATTTTGGAGGCCTATCTTAACACCATAGCTCTTGGAAACGGTATATGCGGGGTGCAGGTTGCCGCGAACTACTATTTTAACAAGGATGTCAGCGAACTGGATTTAAGCGAATGCGTAACCCTTGCGGCCATAACCAAAAACCCCTCCAGATACAATCCTGTTACGGGGCTTGATGCCAACCGCCAGCGCCGAAACATAATACTTAAAAAAATGATACAGTTGAAGATGATATCCGCAAAGGATCTTCTTGATACCTATGATGTTCAAATTAACATCGACGACAGCCAAAAAGAGGAACTGGAACCCGAAATAAACAGCTATTTTGTCGACACCCTCATTCAGCAGGTAATAGAGGATTTAATGGAAAAATACAACTGTACCGAACAAATTGCCTCTACCATGCTTTACAACGGCGGATTTAAAATATATTCGACCGAAGTCCCCGAAATACAGCAGGCGATGGAAGCGGTATATTTGAATATAAACAAGTATTTCCCGTATAAGGGTAAAAACCTGCAGGGAGAAACCGTACACGCTCAGTCCGCCATGACTATTATGGACTACAACGGGCATATTGTGGGCATTGTGGGCGGCGCCGGCCCTAAAACCGTAAACCGCGGGCTTAACCGTGCCTATAATTCGCCGCGGCAGCCAGGTTCTACCATGAAGCCGATTGGGGTATATGCACTGGCTATCGACACCGATTTAATTCACTATTCTTCAAAGGTTGTTGATAAACCCATTGACAATTATTATCCGGACGGTAAAAAAGGCCCCGCCGAATGGTACGGATATTACAAAGGAACCATAACGGTTGATTACGCGATTAGAAAGTCAGCCAATACCATACCGGTAATATTGCTTCAAAAACTCGGCATTGAAACCTCTTATAACTTTTTAACCAAAAAGCTGAATTTAAAGCATTTAACACCCGAGGATAAAAACTTGGCATCATTAGCGCTTGGCGGCTGCGTATACGGGCTGACCACCACCGAGTCGGCCGCGGCCTACGCCATTTTCGGCAATCAAGGTGTTTACCATAAACCCACCACATATACGAAGATAGAGCGCATAAACGGCGAGGTTGTACTTGAGTATGATGAAAAGGGCACTCAGGTAATAAGCCCCGCCACCGCAACCATAATGAACCACCTTTTGCAGGGGGTAGTTTACGGGAGAGAGGGTACCGGCAGCGGAATTAGAAGCTTCAGCTCCATGAAGGCCTTTGCCAAAACCGGAACCTCCAGCGAGTCAAAAGACCTTTGGATGGTCGCCGGCTCACCTTATTATGTCGGAGCCGTTTGGTACGGGTTTGACAAGCAGCAGGTTATAAAAAGCACCTCCGCCGCCGCGACAATCTGGCGGGATGTAATGGCCAAGGTGCATAAAGGCCTTCCTCATAAAACCTTTGAGGACAGTAAGGATGTTTACAAGAAGGGTTCAGGATATTATAAAGTGGGCACCACTCCCGATAATTTGATAATATCAACCGGAGAATCAAGCTCCTCATCCACATCTTCAGTTTCCTCTCAGCCGTCATCTTCGCAGACGACTTCCAGCGGCAATACCTCATCCGCGACCTCCGATATTACGTCAAGCGACACTTCAACCGACACCTCATCAAACTCGTCGGGCGGCGATTCGAGCGACACATCTTCCGTTTCTTCCGGTGGCTCGGAGCCATCAACATCCTCTTCAACCTCAGGTTCGTCAAGCAACACATCGTCCGGCTCCACGAGTTCTCGGCCAAGCGGTGATGGCCCTTTGGGGAATCCATAAAAAGACAGAAATTAAATGCATATCCGTCTGTTTTTCAGGCGGATATTTTTTAGCAAAAAACACAGTTTTTCGGTAGTAACAGGTCGAAAAAAGAGTGAAATCGGGTATTGCTACACGCCTTAAATTGTGGTATCATTATTAGGAATATAGTTTGGGGTGATTCATTAATGTCAGACAGTCGTCCTATCGGTGTTTTCGACTCAGGTTTAGGCGGGCTTACGGTGGTAAAGGAGCTTTGCAATTACCTGCCGAATGAGGACATTATTTATTTCGGAGATACCGGTCGAGTACCTTACGGACCTCGAAGCCGCGAAACCATAAGAAAGTATGCTTTACAGGACGAACTGTTTCTGTTAAAACACAATGTTAAGCTGATAGTTGCGGCCTGCGGCACCGTTTCCTCGGTGGCGGCTGATACCGGCGATACACTCCCTGTACCTTTTTTTGAGGTTGTCTCCCATGCTTCCAAGCAGGCGGCAAGCACCACCAAAAACGGCAGAGTCGGCGTTATCGGAACTGCGGCCACGGTAAACAGCGGCAAGCACAGCGAAATAATAAAATCTTTTCTGCCCGATGCGCAGGTTTTGGCGGTACCTTGTCCGCTCTTTGTGCCTTTGGTGGAGAACGGCTGGTATGATGAGAATGATATTGTTGTTCGCGAAACCGTAAAGCGCTATCTTGAGCCGATAAAAGAATTTAAGGCGGATACGCTGATTCTCGGCTGCACCCACTACCCCATACTTTCCAAGGTTATTGGCGGCTATTTAGGGGATAATGTTGCCCTTATTAATTCCGGAACAACCGTTTCAAAGTCGGTCGCCGAGTATTTAAAGAATACGGGCTCGTTAAATGATTCCGGCATTCCGGGTATACATAAATTCTATGTCACTGATAAGCCCGATTCCTTTAAAGCTCAGGTCTCGGTACTTTTGGGCGAGGATGTTGACGATTCAAAAGTCTTACAGGTGGATTTAAACAGTTTATGATAAAAAATGTGATAATAAAAATAAACGGTACTCAGGAAATAGACGGCAGTGTTGAAAATATTGAACTTACAACCGAGGGACGGTTTGGAATAAATGACGGTAAGTATTTCCTTTCCTACGAGGAAGGCATGTTTAATGACGACCGGCATGTCAAAACTCAAATTTTTATAAACTCTCCCGATTCGTTTGTGGTTCAAAGGAGGGGTTCGGTCAACAGCCGCATGAAAATGGAAAAGGGCAAGAAAAACTCCTGCCTTTACAGCATGGCGGAGGGCAGCCTCCTTGTCGGGGTATACACCGAAAAGGTGGATATGCACATATCGGAAACAGGCGGTATCTTAAACGCGGTCTACACGATAGATTCCGGTATGAGAATTTTAAGCCGCAATACAATTAAAATCACAATTAAAGAGGTATAAAAATGTCGGTTATAGTAAACAACGCAAGGGAACAAATCAGGAAGATTATTATTGACGCGGCAAAGACCGCAGCAGCAAAGAATTTGATTGAAGATGTAGAGCTTCCGGATTTCGGAATAGAAATTCCGGCAAACCGCGAGCACGGCGACTATGCCGTAAACGCGGCGCTTGTATGGGCTAAAGCTTTGCGCAAGGCGCCAAGGGCTATTGCGGAAATACTGATGCAAAACGCGGTTTTTGACGGCACTTATATAAAATCCTTCGAAATAGCAGGCCCGGGGTTTATAAATTTCTTTTTAAACGACGGCTATTATGCGGATATTGTCAAAGACGTTATCGACAAGGGCGAAGATTACGGCAAAAGCAACTTCGGGGAAGGCAAAAAGGTTTTGGTGGAGTTTGTTTCGGCCAACCCGACAGGCCCCATGCATATCGGAAATGCCAGAGGCGGCGCGCTGGGCGACTGCCTGGCGGCGGTTTTGGAGGCCGCGGGGTACTACACCGAACGCGAATTTTATATAAACGACGCGGGAAACCAGATTAACAAATTCGGACTTTCCCTTGATTTAAGATATTTGCAGCTTTTCAAAGACGGCATTGAAATGCCGGAGGACTCCTACCACGGGGAGGATATAATAGCACACGCCAAGGCATTTGCCGAAATTTTCGGCGACAGCTTTGTTGAAAAGGACGAAGCGGAACGCCGAAAGGCGCTTATAGAGTTTGCCCTGCCTAAAAACATTGAGGGGCTTAAAAACGACCTATTAAAATACCGCATTTCCTATAATACATGGTTTAAGGAAAGCAGCCTTCACGAAAGCGGTGAAACCGACCGTATTATTGAACTTTTAAAATCGAGCGGCTACACCTACACGCAGGACGGCGCGCTTTGGTTTAAGGCCACCGATTTTGGGTGCGTCAAGGATTTTGTACTGGTTCGCGCAAACGGCGTTCCGACCTACATTGTCCCCGATATTGCCTACCATTACAACAAGCTGGTAACACGCGGGTTTGACAAGGCTATTGACATTTTGGGAGCCGACCACCACGGCTATGTGCCGCGCCTTAAGGCGGCCTTGTCCGCACTCGGAATCGATCCCGAGAAGCTGGACGTGGTTATTATGCAGATGGTTCGCCTTGTGCGGGATGGCGAGGTTATAAAGGCTTCAAAGCGTTCGGGCAAGGCCATAACCCTTGTTACGCTTTTGGACGAGGTACCGATTGACGCCGCAAGATTCTTCTTCAATCTTCGCGAGCCGAACAGTCATTTTGACTTTGACCTTGACCTTGCGGTCAGCCAGTCAAACAACAATCCGGTATACTATGTTCAGTATGCCTATGCCCGCATTTGCAGCATAATAAGAAATCTTGAGGCCGAGGGGATTAAAATGCGCCCCTGCGAAAGGGAAGAACTGTCCTTGCTTTTAGCCCCCGAGGAAAGGGAACTGATTTTGCATTTGTCAACCCTCACGGGCGATATTATTTCGGCGGCCAAGGCATACGACCCGGCGAAAATCACACATTATGTTACGGAACTTGCTACAAAATTTCATAAATTTTATTCGGTCTGCCGCGTAAAGGGTGAGGATGAAGCCCTTATGCAGGCAAGACTTAACCTGTGTTTCGCAACCGCTACGGTTTTTAAAAATGTTTTGACGCTCCTTAAAATAGACGCGCCAGAGAAAATGTGAGGAGAATTTCTATGCAAACCGGCAAGATGAATCTTACAATGATAATGGATTTGTACGAGCTTACCATGGCAAACGGCCTTTTTGACAGCGAGATGCGCGACACCATATCCTATTTTGATATGTTCTTCCGTCGCGTTCCGGACAACGGCGGCTTTGCCATTATGGCGGGCATTGAGCAGCTTATCGATTACATGGAAAACCTAAGGTTTTCGGATGATGATATTAAGTATCTTGAAGGCTTAAATCTGTTTCGTTCCGACTTTATTGATTGTCTGCGCAACTTTAAATTCACTTGCGACGTTTGGGCGGTACCGGAAGGTACCCCGATTTTCCCACACGAACCGATTATAACCGTAAGGGGTCCCGCAATTCAGGCCTTAATGCTTGAAACCATGATTTTGGTTACAATAAACCACCAGTCCCTAATCGCGACAAAGGCTAACCGTATTGTGCGTGCCGCTCAGGGCAGGCCGGTAATGGAGTTCGGCGCGCGCCGCGCCCACGGCTACGGGGCGGCCTATTACGGAGCCCGCGCGGCGGTTATCGGCGGGTGCCTTGGCACTTCCTGCCTTTTGGCGGCAAAGGACTTTGGCGTTAAGGCCATGGGAACAATGGCGCACAGCTGGGTACAGCTTTTCAATGATGAATATACCGCCTTTAAGACCTATGCCGAGCAGTATCCGGACAGCTGCATGCTGCTTGTGGACACCTACAATGTTTTAAAAACCGGCATACCCAACGCCATCAAGGTGTTTGACGAGGTATTAAAACCTTTAGGAAAACGCCCGCTGGGGGTTAGGATAGACAGCGGCGATATTACCTATCTTACCAAAAAGGCCAGAAAAATGCTTGACGAAGCGGGATATCCAGACTGCAAGATTTGCGTTTCCAATTCCTTGGACGAGTATCTAATAAGGGATATGATTTTTCAGGGTGCCTGCGTTGACATCTGCGGTGTCGGCGAACGCCTGATTACTGCGTCAAGCGAAGCGGTTTTCGGCGGGGTTTACAAGCTTTCGGCCGTTGAAATGAACGGACAGGTTATCCCGAAAATCAAAATAAGCGAAAATCCCGAAAAAATCACCATTCCGGGGGTTAAAATCCCTTGGAGACTGTTCGACCTTGAAACCAACAAGGCGATTGCCGATGTTATAACCATGGGTTATGAAAAAATCGACAGTTCAAAGCCTTACGAGATTTTCGACCCCGACCACACATGGAAACGCAAGGTTGTTACCAACTTTGTGGCTAAAAAGCTTCAGGAAAAAATCTACGAAAAAGGAAAGCTTGTTTATAAAAGCCCCTCGGTAAAGGAAATTTCCGCTTACAGGGAGGAACAGGTCGACTGTCTTTGGGACGAAGTAAAAAGATTTGAGAATCCGCATAACTATTATGTGGATCTTTCGCAGGATTTGTGGGATCTTCGTCAGTCGCTGCTGACCGAACACAATAAAAATTAGGTGGTCAAATGAAAAGGATAATATCACTCTGTCTTTTATGTGCGCTGCTTTTCTCTCTTTGCGCATGTAAAGAAAAAGAGGAAAAACAAAAGAAATTGGACGTTGATATTGAATATTTCGCAACCTTAGGCAAAATTCCGGAGTGTGAAGTCACTTTGGGACAAACCGCAAGCGAAGTTAAAGCCTTACTGGACGAAAAGGTTAATAATTCTTCGGATGAAGAGTACTCCTATGACGAAATTCAAGGGGAATCAAACGTCCTTATTACCGACGGAAGCTATGACTTTTATTATAAAAAATCCGATTCGCAATCAAGAATCGGATATATCGTTTCCTATGACGATGCGTACAGCTTCAAAATCGGCACGTCCATTTTGGAGGTAAAGGATGCGCTGTCCGATTTTGAGGTTACAGAAGAATGCGCCACAGAAGAAAATCTATTCTTCTATATTGGCGAAACGGAAAATGTTACGCTTATAAAAACAGAATTTAAGAAAAACGTGCTGCTGTTCGTGTTTGAGGATAATGCGCTTTCGGCCACTGTCTTATACAGCAGCGAAATTTGGAAATAGAAAGGGTATATAATGGTATTAGCAGAAAGAAACCTTACCAGAATGCCGCTATTGGCATTAAGAGGAATAGTAATTTTTCCAAAAACGGTTGCTTCCTTTGATGTTGCCAGAAAAAAATCCGCAAACGCGCTAAAAACGGCAATGGATAGGAATCAGCTTTTGTTTGTTGTTGCTCAAAAGGATCTTGGCCTTGAAGAACCTGAAAAGGACGATTTGTATAAAATCGGCTGTGTCGTAAAGGTAAAACAGATACTCAAAATATCCGATACGGTCATTAAGGTTTTGGTTGAGGGTCTTTACAGAGCAAGACTGACAAATTTCATAAACGGAAGCATTTATTGCTCCGCAGACGTTGAAAAGTGCGAGGAAAAAGCAATCACAAACCGCGCGGTATATTGTGAAAGCCTTCTTCGCCGCATTAAAGCAAGATTCAAAAAGTATGTGTCAATTCTGCCGGGAATAGCGCCCGATGTGATTATGACGGTGGACACCGCCGAAGACATCGGATATATCAGCGACTATATTGCCTATAATATACCGGCACCGTACGATGACAAGCAGTATATATTAGAGCAGACTTCGGTTTCAAAACGGGCTAAAATCCTTTTGGAGCTTTTGGACAAGGAGCGGGAAATAGGGGAGATTGATAAACGCATCAACGAAAAGACCCGCGCCGCCATTGACCAAAGCCAGAAGGAGTTTTACCTGCGCGAGCAGCTTAAAATAATCAGCTCGGAGCTTTACGGCGATGAGGCTGCGGATGAAATTGACAATTATTATGCCAGAATAAATGAATTAAAAGCTGATGAAAGCGTTAAAAACGCGCTTATCACCCATGTCAATAAGCTTGCTAAAATGCCGCAGGGCTCACATGAAGGAACGGTCGAGAGAGGATATCTTGACACCTGCCTTGAACTGCCGTGGCGCAACTACACCAATGTGGTAAACGATGTTATAAAGGCGGAAAAAATCCTTAACCGCGATATTTACGGCATGGAAAAGGTGAAAGAGCGGATTTTAGAGCTTTTATCGGTTTACAAGTTGTCGCCTGATATCAGTGGACAAATCATCTGCCTTGTCGGCCCGCCCGGTGTTGGTAAAACCTCCATCGGCAAGACAATAGCCGAATGCATGGGAAGGAAGTTTGCCCGTATATCCCTTGGCGGTGTCAGGGATGAGGCTGAGATTCGCGGCCACAGAAAAACCTACATAGGCGCCATGCCCGGTAAGATTATTAGCGCAATTAAACAGGCTGGCAGCGGGAACCCGCTTTTGCTGCTGGACGAGGTTGACAAATTAGGCAGCGACTATAAGGGCGACCCCTCATCGGCGCTTTTGGAGGTTCTCGATCCGGAGCAGAACGAGAACTTTGTAGACCATTACATTGAAATTCCATTTGATTTAAGCCATACGGTCTTTGTCGCAACCGCGAACACGCTGGATACCATTCCCGCGCCCTTAAAGGATCGCATGGAGATTATAGAGCTATCAAGCTACACAAGGGAAGAAAAATTCAATATTGCAAGGCTTCATCTGACTGATAAGCAGCTTAAACGGCACGGGCTTAAGAAGAGCCAGCTTCGCATTACCGACGATGCCATTTACGGGCTGATTGATTTTTATGTCAGAGAAGCAGGTGTCAGAAAACTGGAGCGGGCAATAGCGACACTTTGCCGCAAGACCGCAAAGATCATAGCTACCGGCGAAAGGACAAGGGTTACCATCAAGGCATCAGACCTTGAGGGCTTGCTTGGCAAGCACAAATACAAGCCCGAAGTCATTTTGGAAAAGGACGAGGTAGGCATTATAAACGGCCTTGCTTGGACAAGTGTTGGCGGAGAAATCATGCAGCTTGAAATCGCCTCCATGAAGGGAACCGGCAAGATAGAGTTGACCGGCTCATTGGGTGATGTTATGAAGGAATCCGCCATGACGGCCGTAAGCTACGTACGGGCAAATGCTGAAAAATACAACATAGACCCCGATTTTTATAAATCACAGGATATCCATATACACGCCACCGAAGCCGCCGTCCCGAAAGACGGTCCGTCGGCGGGTGTTACCATCACAACCGGACTTATTTCCACACTTACAGGCAGACCTGTATTTCGTGAGGTTGCCATGACCGGAGAGGTTACCTTAAGGGGCAGGGTTCTGCCGATAGGCGGGCTTCGGGAAAAATCTATGGCGGCCTATACGGGCGGGGTTAAGAAGGTCTTTATACCTGCCGCAAATATTCCGGATCTTGATGAGGTTGACCAAAAGGTAAAGGAAAATGTTGAATTCATACCGGTCTCCAATGTGGAGGAAATAATCAATATGGCACTCTGGCCCGAGGGGAAAACCACTGCGGGCGAGTGGAAAATCAGCAACGATCTGATGGTTCATTCCCACAGATCAAGCATGGGTTAATGCTATGAATTTCAACAATGCTTATTTAGAAAAATCCTTTGGTACCTCATCACAGCTTGATGTATCCGATTTGCCCGAGATATGCTTTTCCGGCCGCTCTAATGTGGGCAAGTCCTCTTTGATAAACAAAATTTTAGGCAGAAAATCATTGGCACGCACAAGCTCAAAGCCCGGCAAAACGGTAACCATCAATATTTACCGCGTTGATAATGTCCGCCTTGCGGATTTGCCGGGCTATGGGTATGCCAAAGTGCCTTTCGCCGAAAAATCACGCTGGTCTGACCTTATGGAAGGGTATTTCCGTTCGGGAAACATTAAGCATGTCTTTCAGCTGATTGATATGCGTCATCCGGCTACCGATTTTGACAAGTCAATGCTTGAATTTTTGAAAGCGGTTAACATAAAATACACCGTAGTACTCACAAAATCGGATAAACTTAATAAAACCGAGTACCAAAACAGGCTGAATCTTATAAATTCGGAGCTTGGCGAGCTTGCGGAAAATGTCGAAATAATCCCATTTTCGGCGCAAAACGGACAAGGCGCTGAGTATATTAGGCAGATAATTGCCGAAATCGCCGACTGTATGGGGAACGGTAATTAAAACGTTGACAAACAATATATGGAATGTTATACTAATGTCTAAATAAAGGCTATGATAAAGACGAGTAACATTATCGGCGCCGTTAAGAGAGCCGTGTATTGGTGGGAGCATGGTCGGCAGATAATGTGAATAACACTTTGGAGCTGCAATCCGAATGGAG
>JBMNVM010000045.1:0-10550 GCA_050946805.1 Acutalibacteraceae bacterium
ACTTAATTATTACACAAGGTGTAACGTAGTAAAGCACCATATCGGTTATGCCCTTTACGGCTTTGTCGGACAGTATCTTGGTTTTGGACATGATAACGCCGATTAATATAAGTATCAGCAGAATTGCCACCTGCGTTAAGACATTAATAAACACTTATTTTACACTCCTTATAAATTTGAGAAAGGCCTGCTTGCCGTCAGGAGTGCGCTTATACACACCGGCATGCTCCAAAACCTTGGAGAAAACTATACCGATTTCATCTTGAATTATTTTATCGATATTTTTTTCATTCATCTTTGGATATTTTCTCAAAATTTCATATGCCCAGTCGGCATGTGTTGCGGTTTTGGGGTCGCTTCTCAAATCCTTGCCCTCAAGCAAGGCAGATTTTAGAATATTCATCTCATCTTTAAGCCTGCTTGGCAGCACCGCAAGACCCATGACCTCAATAAGTCCGATGTTTTCCTTTTTTATATGGTGCAGTTCGGAATGCGGGTGGTAAACCCCTAATGGATGTTCTTTGGTTGTAATATTGTTGCGAAGCACCAAATCAAGCTCGAAAAACTCCCCGTTCTTTCTGGCAATCGGGGTTATTGTGTTGTGGGGCTGACCGTCGGTCTCGGCGAAAATAAAGGCATCCTTATCGGTATAACCGCGCCAAAAATCAAGAATTTTACAAGCAAGACTGCACAGGCGGTCAGGGTCTTTGGAGCTTATTCGTATAACCGACATCGGCCATTTTACAATCCCTGCGGTAACATCAGAAAATCCGGGAAATTCCACCTCTTGCTCAATCGGCGCCTTGGCCATGGCAAAGGTGTAGTTTCCACCCTGAAAATGGTCGTGGGACAAAATAGAGCCGCCGACTATCGGCAAATCCGCGTTTGAACCCACAAAATAGTGGGGGAACTGCTTTACAAAATCAAAAAGCTTTTTAAAGGTGTCGTGATTTATTGACATGGGTTTATGTTTGGAGCTGAAAACTATGCAATGCTCGTTGTAGTAAACATAGGGCGAGTACTGAAAGCACCATTCCTCCCCGTTAATGGTAACGGGAATAATTCTGTGGTTCTGGCGTGCGGGGAAGTTGAGCCTGCCGGCATAGCCCTCGCACTCACGGCAGAGCATACATTTCGGGTAGCCCGACTGCGCGGCCGATTTTGCGGCGGCTATTTCCTTCGGATCCTTCTCCGGCTTTGAAAGGTTTATTGTAATATCAAGCTCGCCGTATTCGGTGGAGGTAACCCATTTTATATCTTTGGCAATTCTGTAACGGCGTATGTAGTTGCTGTCGCAGCTTAATTTGTAGAAATAATCGGTAGCGGCTTTGGGGGAGATTTCATAGTAACGGCTAAATTCCGCGGTTACTTCGCTGGGGCGGGGAAGCAGTGCGCCCATTAGCTTTGTGTCAAACAAATCCCGCTCGGTCGTATTATCCTCGATTATTCCGTTTTTAACCGCGAAATCAAGCAACTCCTTAAGGGTTTGCTCCAAATCCACGTTATGAAAATCTTTATCACAATCAAATTCGTCAAGCCCTAAAATTTCCAAGATTTTGTTTGTGATGAAAATTTCATCACGTTTTGGGAAAAAATTCTTTTCCATGCCGTAGCATATAAGTTTTTTTACGCTTTGGCTGATCATTCGGCTCTACACTCCAAAATACAAATTAAACATGTAAATTTAATTATATAACAAAATTTTTGTCTTGTAAAGCCGAAAGATACTAAATATTTGTAGCCCGTTTAATGCTTTTTCTCCCAAACCTTTCACGAACCGAATAAATAGAATCCTCAACCCTTTCAAGCTGTAAATTCCTTTGGGCAATGCCGAAAAGGTCGATCTGGTCTGCGAGAATATCGGACTTTAAATTAATAGCCCGTATCCCCACCGAGCGCAGCGGTTCGCCGAATGAATAGTTTTCGCAAAACAGCTCAAATCCCCGCCTCGCAAGGGTAAGCGCGCAATTGGTGGCGGGTTCGAAGGAGCGGCTGAATTCCCTTATCTTCAGCGAGGCTGTTCGAATATGCACCTGCACGCCGGCGGCATACATTTTTTTCTGCCGCAAAGTTTCGCATATGATTTCCGAAAAGGAGAGAAAGGCCTTCCAAACCTCTGTGTTGTCGCAAAAGTCCTTGCTCTTTGTCGTTGACCGACCGACACTTTTGGGCTTGTCGCTGTCGGTGGGGGTTACAACCGGCGAATTGTCTTTGCCCAAAGCGTAGTTTTTAAGCTCAATCCCGTTTTTCCCAAGCAGCCTTTTCAAGGTTGCATCATCACAGTAGGTAATGTCCCCAATAGTGTTAATTCCGCAGCGTTTCAGCTTTTCGTATGTTTTGCGGCCTACAAAAAGCATATCCGAAAGGGGCAAAGGCCAAATCTTCTCTTTAAAATTTTCGCGGCTTATAACCGTTACCGCATCGGGCTTTTTCATATCCGAGCCGAGCTTAGCAAAAACCTTGTTAAAGCTGACCCCGACCGAAACGGTTATCCCAAGTTCCTTTTTTACGGACTCCCTGATAAGATGGGCAATACGCTCCCCGTCCCCGAAAAGCACCCTGCTGCCGGTAACATCAAGCCAACATTCGTCTATACCGAAGGGCTCTATCATATCGGTGTACCTCTGGTAAATCGAGTGCGCCAGATTTGAGTATTCAATATATTTATCCATTATGGGCGGCAGTATGACAAGAGAGGCGCACTTTCGCTGCGCTTCAAAAATCGGTTCGGCCGTTTTAATGCCGTACTTTTTGGCAATTTCGTTTTTGGCCAGCACAATTCCGTGCCGGTTTTCTTTATCTCCACACACCGCAACCGGCAGATTTTTAAGGGTCGGGTTGTAAACAAGGGAAACCGACGCGAAAAAATTATTTAAATCACAGTGCAGGATTATACGTTCCATAAGCTCTTCACCACAGACAAACATTTGTTCGTTTTTATTATAACCAAATTAAAATATTTTGTAAAGAACTTTAAAATGGAATTTTTACGGTATGTAAAATCACATATTAAATTTTTCCAGCGCCTTTATGTGCAGCCTTTCTATGTGGCGGGGGCTGTAATTGAGTATGCAGCTTATATCGTCAAGGGTTCGGCCGAAAACGTACTTTTGAAAAAGCAGTTCACTTAAAATCCCGCCGTCCACCGCAGCGATTTTTTCTTCAATCTCCCGCCGCAGATTAATCGCCCCCTGTATAAGACGGTCATATTCTCCCTTTTTCTCCGGATTCAATTCCGCCATTGTCTGAAGCCGTGAAATTTTGGCTTCTTGCAAAAGGTACTGCTTTAGGTATTCTTTCTTTTTTTCGCGCATTTGCCCTGCTCCTTGAAAATTCTCGGTTTAATGATCGCCACATACTGTCCGTAGCTGTAATTGGTGCCGTTGGCCTTGTTATAGTCGCGACATTCCTTTACAATCATATTAAGAGGATTTATAAGCTCTGCCCGCCGCTTTTTAAGCTCCTTTTTCCAAAGCAGGGCGCCTTTTGTGCGGCAGGAGTCGCTGCAGTATTCGGTCTGCTCTTTTGAAAGCTTTGCTCCGCAGCAGCGGCAGTGGGTTTGATTTTTCTCATAAAAATTTCTGCTTTTGCAGTTGGGGCAAAGGTAAAGCACCTCAAACGGAGTGTCGCTTAAATTGTGTGTTTCATAGGTTTTCTGGGGCTCTAAAAATTCAAAACCGCAATTTTTGCAATAATACACTGCTGATTCTCCCTTCTTGGTTGACAATTACGAAATAATGTATTATAATACAACTAATTTCGTAATCCCGTATTTTTAACCAAATTATAATACGTAATTACGAAATTGTCAAGATAAAATTACTAAATTCAGTAAAATGCGGTGAAAATTATGATGTTTATTTATGATTTGATAGAGGAACTGTGCATAAAAAAGAACATAAACATTACTACAATGTGTCGGGAATGCAACATACCCCGCTCAACCCTTACCGACTATAAGAAGGGGAGAATCAAATCGCTGTCGTTGGATACTTTATGTAAAATTGCCGATTATTTCGGCGTTACGGTCGAGTACCTTTGCGGTGCGCCGCTACCGGCGGCAACAGAAGAAGCACTAAAAATCGCCCTTTTCGGCGAGGGTGTGGTAGTAACCGATGAAATGTGGAACGAGGTTAAATCCTACGCCGAGTATGTAAAAACAAAATACCAAAATAAAACCAATAAATAGGGGAAAGATATTATTTATAGAAAGGATAACAGGTTCATAAAAAAGCTGCTAATTAAAACGACAGGTCGAAAGCTTAAGAAAAGGCTTGTCGTTTTATGTCTTTTTGTTTAAATTAATCCTTGACAAACGGGATTGTGAATTATATAATATCTTTTGTAACGGTAGAGGTGGAAGTATGGTTATTGATTTAAAACGTATTTTCGTAAGTGATAATTCGTCTCTTCCGATTGAGTATGCTTTGGATTTAAGCGATGTTGAATTTGCAGGTGGTTTTCCGCTCAAAGCACCTGTCAGAATAAACGGAGTTATTTCCAACAAAGCAGGCCTTGTTCAGCTTGAGGCTGAAATTTCCTATGAATTTGAAGCCCCATGCGACCGTTGCGGTCTTGTCACCGCGAAAAAACATTATCTGAATGTGTCGAAGTCCTTGGCCGCCTCGATTGAGGGCGAGGATAGCGACACGATTATTATTGTACCGGAAATGAAGCTTGATCTTGATGAGCTTATATATTCCGAGGTTGTGCCGGATCTTCCGATGAAACACCTGTGCAAAGAAGACTGTAAAGGTATTTGCGGGAAATGCGGTAAGAACCTGAATGATGGTAAATGCGACTGTCCGGAAAAAGAAATTGATCCCAGATTTTCAGCACTTGCCGAATTGCTTAACAATGAATAATCAACTTAAGGAGGTGCCGGGAAAATGGCAGTACCCAAGAGAAAAACGTCTAAAGCAAGAAGAGATAAAAGAAGAAGCAACGTATGGAGACTTACTGCTCCCACTTTAGTAAACTGTTCAAATTGTGGCGAGTATAAGCGCCCCCACAGAATTTGTCCGAGCTGCGGTTACTATAACGGACGTGAGGTTGTCAAGATTGGCGACTGATTAACAGTAACAAGGTGTGATCAGAGGAGGTTTGTCCTTCTCTGATTTTTTTATCGAGGTGAAAAAAGTGTCGGTAACAATCAAATCTGTTGTAAAGGGCAGTCCGGCTCAAAAGGCCGGCCTTAAAGACGGGGATATATTGACAAAAATCAACGGCAACGAAATAATGGACGTGCTTGATTACAGGTTTTATCAGAATAATTCCCGCTTAAGCATTGAATACATAAACAGTGCGGGAAAAATAAAAAGGGTAAAAGTAAAGAAAAAAGAGGAAGAAGAGTTAGGGCTGGAGTTTGATACCTATCTTATGGACAAAAAGCACTCCTGCCTTAATAAATGCATCTTCTGCTTTATTGACCAGCTGCCCAAAGGCTTACGTGAGACATTATATTTTAAGGATGACGATTCGCGCCTTTCCTTTTTGTTCGGCAACTACATTACCCTTACAAACATTACCGAGCACGAGGTGGAGCGCATTATTAATATGCATATAAGCCCGATAAATATTTCGGTGCACACCACAAACCCCGAGCTTCGGGTAAAGATGATGAGCAACAAAAACGCGGGCAAGGTGCTTGAAATCATAAACCGCTTTAATGACGCCGGCATTAAAATCAACTGCCAGCTGGTGCTTTGCCCGGGAATTAACGACGGGCAGGAACTTGAGCGCACACTTGATGACCTTACAATGTTAGAGAATGTAGAATGCATAGCGGCCGTGCCTGTTGGTATTACGAAATTCCGCGACGGGCTTTATCCGCTTACCGCGTACGATAAGGAAACCGCCGGCAGGACAATAGAAATACTCGAACGGTTTTGTGATGAAACCTTGAAAAAATACGGCCAGCGGCGTGTTTTCGCGGCCGATGAGTTTTATATCTTAGCGCAAAGGCCGCTGCCTGCCGCCGAGTATTACGGCGACTTTTTGCAGCTTGAAAACGGCGTGGGGCTCGTCCCCCTGCTTTTAAGCGAGGCGGAGAGTGCGATAGAGGAAATTGATTATAAACTTCAAAATCGGCGCATAATTACAATAGCGACAGGTGAAGCGGCATATCCCTTTATTGCCGGAATAGTTGACAAAATTGAGAAAAAGTGGCATAATCTAAAATGCACCGTTGTGCCCGTTAAAAACAATTTTTTTGGCGGAAAAATTACCGTTGCGGGGCTGCTTACCGCCTCTGATTTGGAAAATCAGCTTTCAAGCAGAGATTTAGGGCAGCAGTTGCTTATACCTTCGGCAATGCTTCGCGACGGGGGAGATATGTTTCTTGACAGCGTAACCTTATCCGAGCTGTCAAAAAAGCTTAACATACCGATTATTCCCGTTAATAACGACGGCTACGAGCTATGTGAGAAAATTTTGGGAATTAATATTTAAGGAGCAAATAATGGCTAATCCGATTGTTGCCGTTGTAGGCAGACCGAATGTGGGCAAGTCCACGATTTTCAATAAATTGATTGGACAAAGGCTTTCCATTGTTGACGACACGCCCGGCGTTACACGCGACCGTATTTACGGTGTTGCCGAATGGCTGGGCAAAAAAATAATGCTTGTGGACACAGGCGGAATCGAACCCAAAACCGATGATATAATTCTTGCCAATATGCACGCGCAGGCGCAGCTTGCTATTGATACGGCTTCCGTGATAATTTTCGTTACCGATATTAAATCGGGGGTTACCGCCTCTGATATGGACGTTGCGGCTATGCTGCAAAAAAGCGGAAAGCCGATTGTGCTTTGCGTAAATAAATGTGACAATATTGGCGACACTCCGATGGAGTTTTATGAATTTTATAATTTAGGTCTTGGCGACCCGATTGCGGTTTCGGGACTTCACGGACACGGAACCGGTGACCTGCTGGATGCGGTTTTCAGCCATATTCCGGAATATGAATTTGACGATGATGAAGATGATGTTATAAATGTCGCCATTATAGGCAAACCGAACGCCGGAAAGTCATCCCTTATAAATTATATTGCGGGAGAGGAACGCTCCATTGTTTCGGATATTGCCGGAACCACAAGGGATGCCATTGACACAAGGATTGAGAAAAACGGCGTAAAATATAATTTCATTGATACCGCGGGACTTCGCCGCAAGTCCAAAATAGAGGACAAAATCGAAAAATACAGCGTGCTTCGCGCCACCATGGCCATTGAACGTTCTGATGTTTGCGTTATAATGATAGACGGTGTTGACGGCTTTACCGAGCAGGATTCAAAGGTTGCTGGACTTGCTATTGAAGCAGGCAAGGCCTGTATTATTGCCGTAAACAAATGGGATGCCGTCGAAAAGGACGACACCACTATGGACAGCTACCGCAAAAAGCTGATGAACGACTTTTCCTTCATGCCCTATGCGCCGATAATTTTCATCTCGGCCAAAACCGGGCAGAGGGTTGACCGTCTTTTCGAGCTTATTAAATATGTAAACGAACAAAACACAATGCGTATTTCGACAGGCAAGCTTAACGAAATACTTGCCGATGCCACCGCAAGGGTTCAGCCCCCCAGCGACAAGGGCAAAAGGCTTAAAATATACTATATGACCCAAGCTTCCACAAAACCGCCGACCTTTGTCTGCTTTTGCAACAAAGCAGATCTTTTCCACTTTTCATATCAGCGCTACCTTGAAAACCAGATACGAGCCACCTTTGGGCTTGAGGGTACGCCGATAAGATTAATCATCCGCGAGAGAGGAGAAAAGTAATGAACATTTTAAAGGTTGCCGCGGCGGTTATAGCAGCATATTTTTTGGGAAGCGTAAATTTTGCGGTTATTTTAAGCAGTATATTTTTAAAAAAAGACGTCAGAAAAATGGGGAGCGGCAATGCGGGGGCTACCAATATGCTGCGAAACGCCGGTGTTATTCCGGGATTGCTTACATTTCTCGGTGATGCCTTTAAAGGCTACGCAGCGGCGTATTTGGGAAAATTAGTTTTTCAAAATGTATATAACGCCACCGAAAGTCCGTGGGTGATGCCAATATACGGAGCTTACCTTTGCGGAATTGTGTGCATGGTAGGCCACGTTTTCCCCTTGTTTTTCGGGTTCAAGGGCGGAAAGGGCGTGGCGGCAGGGGTCGGCGTTTTCGGGATATGCTCGCCTGTCGCGGCGATATGCGGACTTTCGCTTTTTGCCGTTTGCACCCTTATTACCAGAATAGTATCACTTTCCTCTATTATTGCAACTGTGGTTGTAGTGATTCTGTCTATGATACTGCGCGACACTTCGGCTCTGTTTCTGCCCCAGGCAATATTCAGTGTAGTGATAGGAATAATTATCATAAGCAAACATAAGGATAATATAAAAAGATTAATGGCCGGTACGGAAACAAAAATTGGAGGTCGGAAAAACAATGGCTAAAATAACCATTTTAGGCGCCGGCGGCTGGGGCATGGCACTGGCTCTGACCGCTTTAAAAAATGGATGCGAGGTTTCGATATGGTCGCCCTTTGAGGAAGAGGTTAAACTGCTTCGCGAAAAGCGCACCAACGAAAGGCTTTTAAAGGATATTTATCTTCCGCCCGAAATACAAATTACCGGCGATATGTCGGTTGTAAAGGGCAGCCTTTTTACAATAATCGCCGTACCGTCAACCGCCGTCCGCGAGGTTGCGCGCAAGCTTGCGGCGTACAATGACTTCGGCATTGTGGTAAATGTCGCAAAAGGCCTTGAAAAGGGAAGCCTTAAACGGCTTTCACAGGTTATTGCCGATGAATTGCCGCAATCAAGAATTGTGGTTTTGTCAGGCCCATCCCATGCGGAGGAGGTGGCCCGCTCTATTCCGACATCACTTGTCGCCGCATCAGAATCTCAACCGGCGGCACAGGTTGTTCAAAGCGTTTTGTCGGGCGATACATTAAGGATTTACACTTCCGACGACCTTGTGGGGGTCGAGCTTGGCGGAGCGCTCAAAAACGTTATTGCAATCGCCGCGGGATTTTGTGACGGCCTTGGTCTTGGCGACAATTCGAAGGCGGCGCTGATTACAAGAGGTCTTGCCGAAATGGCAAAGCTTGGAATTTGCATGGGTGCAAAGGAATATACCTTTTCGGGGCTTGCCGGAATAGGCGATCTTGTGGTAACCTGCACCTCAAGGCATAGCCGCAACAACCGCTTCGGCTACAAGGTCGGCTCCGGTATGCCTATTAAAGAAGCACTGGCTGAGGTTGGCACGGTAGAGGGCTACTATGCGGCTGAAATGGTGCACAACCTGTCCCTTAAATATGATGTGGAACTCCCCATAATAAACGAGTGTTACAGTATTCTTTATGAAAACAAGGATGTACGCGACGTGGTGACCGATCTTATGAAACGTCCCATAAAACACGAACGGTGACAAAAAAATCAAAAAAAACTTGATTTTTCCGGATTTGTGTGTTATTATAGTCCTTGCTATTGCGGTCGCTAAGACGTACGCAAATCAAAAAGGAGGTGCAGACCATGGCTAAATGTGATATCTGCAACAAAGAAATTGCTTTCGGTATAAGGGTTTCCCACTCCCACAGACGCACCAACAGAACTTGGAAGCCAAACGTAAAAAAGGTTAGGGCAATCGTAAACGGCGCGCCCCGCCGTATCAATGTTTGCACCCGTTGCTTACGTGCAGGTAAGGTTGTCAGAGCTATTTAAGCGTCTGATTTTAAGCTAATATTTCTTGCAAATATCCCCGGGAGTTTACCCGGGGGATTTTTGTATTATCAGGAGCTAAAAATGATTAAAGCAGTTTTATTTGATCTTGACGGCACACTTATCAATTCGCTTGATGACTTGGCCGACAGCGCCAATTATGTGCTGAACCGGTCGGGGTACCCCACACACGGAACCGAAAAATACAAATATTTTGTCGGCAACGGGATTCCCAAACTGATTGAAAGGATATTGCCCGAAGATAAGCGGACAAATGATATCAAGTTGAAGCTGCTAAATGATTTTTTAAACCGATACCGCCTTCATTGTATGGACAAGACCCGTCCGTATGAAGGAATGACGGAGCTTATTAAACGTTTAAAAAATGACGGCTATCATTTGGCGGTGGTTACCAATAAAGCCCACGAAATGGCGGTTAAAATTACCGAAAAATTCTTTTATGGCAGCTTTAGTGTGATTTGCGGCAAGCAGGACGGCTTCCCCGCAAAACCCGACCCGCAGCTTACCTTAAAAATTATTGAAGATTTAGGACTTGCGCCCAAAGACTGCGCCTTTGTCGGTGACTCGGGTGTGGATGTTTTGACGGCTAAAAACGCCGGTTGCATATCAATAGGGGCTTTGTGGGGCTTTCGCACAAGACAGGAACTGATCGACAGCGGCGCCGACTTTTTGGCCGAAACCCCGCTTGAAATTTTTGATATATTAAAAAACTTAAATTTGCAGATTTAAATAAGGATTGCAAAACTTTAAATTAAGATGTATAGTATTAGTGAATTCCTGCTTATGAGGTGAATTTGATGAAAAGAGAAGATTATTTAAGCTGG
>JBMNVM010000046.1:0-10485 GCA_050946805.1 Acutalibacteraceae bacterium
ACTGTTGACAAATGTTTGTTACGGTGATATAATATTTAAAAATTAAAAAAAGCTTTGACGAAGACGGTATAGAAATACCTGTTTAAAGAGAGCCGGTGTTTGGTGCGAACCGGCAGCATATCATCTTCATATAACCCATCACTTCCGAGCTGGAAAGCTGAGGGCGTTTGCTTTAGGTTTTCTCGTGATTGCTGCGTAAAGGCATAAGGATTGTTGGATCCTGAGTGGCAGTTTTACTGCAATTTGAGTGGTACCGCGGATGTTAATACACATTCGTCTCAAAGAAATTTGAGACGAATTTTTTTATTTTAAGGAGGAATTTCAATGACAAAATCACAGGCCAATACTTTAAAAGAAGTTGCCCTGCGAATTAAGGAAATGCGTGAAATATCTGGCATTTCGGTCGAAGAAATGGCAAAAAAGACCGAAGTGGGCGTAGAAGATTATTTAAAATACGAAGCAGGCGAACGCGATTTTCCTTTCACATTTATACATAAATGTTCTTTGATTTTCGGTCTTGGTATTTCCGACCTTTTGGAGGGCCGCAGCGCAAATCTTTCGTCCTACACCATAACCCGCAAGGGCAAAGGTCAGGAGACCGCAAGGGAGGACGGAATCGAAATTAACAACTTAGCCCCCATGTTCCGCAATAAAATTGCCGAGCCGTACTGGGTAAAATACGAATATGATCCGGCTTTGCAAAATCAGCCGATACACTTGACAACCCATTCGGGTCAGGAGTTCGACTTTGTATTAAGCGGTAGGCTTAAGGTTCAAATCGGCGATAATATCGAGTATTTAAACGAAGGGGACAGCATTTACTACAACAGCTCAACCCCTCACGGCATGATAGCGGTTGACGGCAAGGATTGCTACTTTATAGCGGTTGTGCTTCCGGGTGAAAACGAACATGAAACAGTGGTCAGGGAAACGGTGGTTTCCTCGTTTGCCGCCAACAAGGCCTCACAGAAGCTGGTATCCGAAAAGTTTGTTGAAGCCGTAGAGGATGAAAACGGCAATCTTATAAAGATTGATTTTAAAAACGAGGATAAATTTAATTTCGCCTTTGATATTCTTGATGAACTGGCAGCAAAAAATCCAGACAAACTTGCAATGCTTCATATTGATAAAAATAAGGTCGAAAGAAGATTTACCTTTAACGATATGAAGCGGGCATCCAACCAGTGCGCGAATTACTTTAAGTCTTTAGGCATTAAAAAAGGCGACAAGGTAATGCTGGTACTCAAACGCCACTATCAGTTCTGGTATTCAATCCTTGCCTTGCATAAGCTTGGCGCCGTAGCCATTCCGGCAACACACCTTTTGCAGCAGCACGACTTTGAATACCGCTTCAATTCGGCGGAAGTTAGCGCCATTGTCTGCACTGCCGACGATGACGTGGCACATCAGGTAGATTTGGCAGAGGCTGCCAGCCCCACCTTAAAAACGAAAATTCTGGTTGGCGGCTCACGCCCCGGATGGCACGATTTTGAGGAAGAGTATAAGCTTTACAGCACCCATTTCTACCGTAGCGATGAAACCCCTTGCGGCGATGAAGATATGCTTATGTTCTTTACTTCAGGTACAACAGGGTATCCGAAAATTGCTACCCACAGCCACAAGTATCCGCTGGGGCATTATATAACCGCAAAGTATTGGCACGGCGTGGAGCCTAACGGCCTGCACTTTACAATTTCGGACACCGGCTGGGGCAAGGCGCTTTGGGGTAAGCTCTACGGTCAGTGGCTTTGCGAGACGGCAGTATTTACATATGACTTTGATCGCTTTGATGCGGCCGACATTCTGCCGATGTTTGCAAAATATAACATCACAACCTTCTGCGCTCCGCCTACCATGCTTCGCATGATGATTAAGCAGGATTTAAGCAAGTATGATCTCTCTTCAATAAAGCACATGACTACAGCGGGCGAGGCTTTAAATCCCGAGGTTTACAAGCAGTTTGAAAAGGCGACAGGCCTTAAGATAATGGAGGGCTTCGGTCAGACCGAGTTGACCCTTGTAATAGCAAATCTTATAGGCAGCACCGCAAAAATAGGCTCTATGGGCAAACCCACCCCGCTTTACGATGTGGAATTGGTTGACCAGGACGGCAACCCCGTACCGGTTGGCGAGACGGGCGAAATTGTCGTGAAAACCAGCGAAAAGGTTCCCTGCGGACTCTTTAAGGGATATTACAACAACGCCGAAAAGACTGAAGAGGTCTGGCACGATGGTTATTATCATACCGGCGACACCGCGTGGAGAGACGAGGACGGATATTACTGGTATGTCAGCCGTGTTGACGATGTTATAAAATCATCCGGCTATCGCATAGGACCCTTTGAGATTGAAAGTGTTATTATGGAGCTTCCCTATGTTCTTGAGTGCGGTGTTTCGGCAGCGCCCGATGAAGTGAGGGGACAGGTGGTAAAGGCAAGCGTTGTGCTTGTTCCCGGAGTAGAGGGTACCGAGGAGCTTAAAAAGGAAATTCAAACCTATGTTAAAACCCACACCGCTCCTTATAAATATCCGAGAATTGTTGAATTTAGAAAGGAACTGCCCAAGACCATAAGCGGTAAAATTCAACGTAATAAACTGTAAAATTTTTCGGTTAAAATGTTGACAAAGAAATATTGTTGTGATATAATTACATTTAAAGGCATTGACGAAGAGGGCATACGGTGATATTCACAAGAGAGATAACGGTTGGTGCGAGTTATCGAATTAGCCTTATGTTTGTAGCTTCTGAGCCGGGGAGAAGAACGCTTAATATGCTTTTAAGTTAGTAGAACTCCTCCGTGATTGCTGCGTAAATGCATAGGAATTGATAGATTCCGAGAGTGGCAGCTTTTCTAAGCTGCAATTTGAGTGGTACCGCGGGTAAGTGTAATTCATTGCTCGTCTCAAAGTCATATCTTTGGGGCGAGCATTTTGCGTATTTCAGATGTGAGCCCTGTTGTGATGACAATTTATTGTCTCATAAAAGGAGGAAAATATGGATCATTTAACCGAAATTGATTTTAAAATCAAAGAAATGGCAAACCGTATTCGCGAACTTCGCGAAATCGAAGGGTTTACAGTCGAGCAAATGGCTGAAAAAACGGCCGTTTCAACGCAGGAGTACATGGACTGCGAAAACGGCAATAGGGATCTTAACTTCGCTTTTATTTACCGCTGCGCCAATGCCTTTAATGTCGATGTTACCGATATTATCGGCGGTTACAGCCCGAAACTTAAATCCTACACCGTAACACGCAAAGGAGAAGGGCAGCGGATTGACAAAGCGCACGGCATGACTTACTACAATTTAGCTTCCGCCTTTAAAAACCGTATTGCGGAGCCGCTTTACGTTGAGTGTACATACAGCGAGGAAGCCCAAGAAAGGGACATCGAGCTGACAACCCACGCGGGTCAGGAATGTGATATTGTAATTTCGGGTCAACTAAAGGTTCAGGTGGGCAGCCACAAGGTGGTTTTAAACCCCGGGGACAGTATTTATTATGACAGCTCCACCCCACACGGAATGATAGCGGTAGGCGGCGAAAACTGCACCTTTTACGCCATCGTTTTAAATCCCACAGGGGAACCCATTCCCGAGCTTTCCAACATTACGGTTACCGAATCTGCTAAACAAACACCAAAAGCGCCTAAAGATACCAAAGAACGAATTTACAACAATTTTGTTGATGTGGTTGAGAATGAAAACGGAACCCCGATATCAATTACATTCAAAAACACCGAAAAATACAACTTTGCTTTTGATGTAGTCGATAAACTTGCGGAACGCAATCCCGATAAAACGGCAATGCTTTTCGTTTCGCGCGAAGGCGTGGAAAAGCGGCTTACCTTTAAGGATATAAAAAAGGCCTCAAACCAGTGCGCCAATTACTTTAAATCGCTGGGTATCAAAAAGGGCGACAGGGTAATGCTGGTGCTAAAACGCCATTACCAGTTTTGGTATTGCATTTTGGCGCTCCATAAGCTGGGAGCTATTGCCATTCCGGCTACATATCAGCTTCAGGAGCATGATTTCGATTACCGCTTCAAAGCGGCGGGAATTTCCACCATTATCTGCACCGCCGATGGGGATACCGCACATCAGGTTGATTTGGCGGCGGAAAACAATTCGCAGCTTGTAAATAAACTCATAGTCAACGGTACTCGTGAGGGCTGGCGCACCTTTGACGAAGAATATACCCTTTACAGCTCTCATTTTGAACGTACGGATGATACCGCCTGCGGCGACGATATGATGCTTATGTACTTCACTTCCGGCACCTCAGGCTATCCGAAGCTTGCAACCCATAACTTCAAATATCCGTTGGGGCATTTCCACACCGCGAAGTACTGGCACTGTGTTGACCCTGACGGTCTGCATTTCACTATATCCGACACAGGCTGGGCAAAGGCAATGTGGGGCAAGCTTTACGGCCAGTGGCTTTGCGAGGCGCCGATATTCGTATATGATTTTGACCGCTTTGATGCGGCAGATATTTTGCCCATGTTCGAAAAATACAACATTACAACCTTCTGCGCTCCGCCCACAATGCTTCGCATGCTTATCAAACAGGATATTTCGCATTACAATTTATCTTCGGTAAAGCATATGACAACGGCGGGAGAAGCGCTCAACCCCGAAGTTTACCGTCAGTTTGAAAAGATTACGGGACTTCAGATTTTAGAGGGCTTCGGTCAAAGCGAGTCTACAATGATAATCGGCAATATGTGCGGCGCTCCGCACAAAATCGGCTCAATGGGAAAACCGGCTCCGATTTATGATGTAAGCCTTGTCGATACAGACGGCAACCCTGTACCGGTTGGAGAAATAGGAGAAATTGTAGTCAATATCAAAAACGGTTATCCCTGCGGGCTTGCCACCTGCTATTACGGGGACGAACAGAAGACCAAGCAAACATGGCGGGACGGATACTATCATACAGGCGATACCGCATGGTGTGATGAGGACGGATTTTACTGGTATGTCGGCCGTGTGGATGACGTTATTAAGTCCTCCGGCTACCGTATCGGGCCGTTTGAAATCGAAAGTGTTATCATGGAGCTTCCATATGTTCTTGAGTGCGGTGTTTCCGCAGCTCCCGACGAGGTAAGGGGTCAGGTTGTCAAGGCAAGCATAGTGCTTGTCCCCGGGGTTGAGGGCACCGAAGAACTTAAAAAGGAGATTCAAGATTACGTTAAATCCAAAACCGCTCCATACAAGTATCCGAGAATTGTTGTTTTCAGGGACAGTCTGCCTAAAACCACAAGCGGAAAGATTCAGCGTAATTTGTTGTGAGGATTATGAATTATAAAAGAATAACCCTTGTTTGCGGCCATTACGGCAGCGGCAAAACCACCGTTGCTTTAAATTTGGCTTATGACCTAAAACTTAAATACGATAATGTGGCTATTGCGGATTTGGACATTGTAAATCCGTATTTTCGAACAAAGGACAGCAAGGATGAGTTGGCCGCAAAGGGAATTAGGCTTATAGCCTCCGAATTTGCGGGAACCAATGTAGATGTTCCGGCTATGCCGCAGGAAATGTATTCCCTGACCGACGATAAGACCATTAAGGCTATAATCGACGTCGGCGGGGACGACAGGGGGGCCTTGGCTCTCGGCCGCATATCGCGCGCGATAATGGAGGAAAACGATTACGATTGCCTTCTTGTTATCAATAAGTATAGACCCTTAACTCCCGATGCCGCTTCAATCGCCGAGGTTTTAACCGAAATTGAAGCCGCGGGTAAAATAAAGTTTACCGGAATAGTCAACAATTCGAATTTGGGAAACGAAACCACGCCGGAGGATGTGCTGTCATCACTTGAGTTTGCAAACGAGGTTTCGAATGTTACGGGGCTGCCGGTCGTTTTTACAAGTGTTTATGAAAATATTTATGACAATCTTTGCGGAAAGATAGAAAACATTTTTCCGCTTAAACTTCAAAAGAAAATTAATTAAAGGAGTGCAATAAATGGCAAAGCTTACCTTCGAAACAGACAGATGCAAGGGCTGCGAGCTGTGTGTAAACGTATGCCCTAAAAAGGTTCTTGCGCTGTCTGATAAAATCAACAAAAAGGGTCATCACCCGGTGGAGGCAGTAAGAGAGGAAGACTGCATCGCCTGCGCTTTTTGTGCTACGATGTGTCCCGATTGTATAATCAAGATTGAAAGATAAGGTGAATAAAATGGCAGAAAAGGTTTTGATGAAAGGTAATGAAGCAGTCGCGGAGGCTGCAATTATTGCAGGCTGCCGTCATTATTTCGGTTATCCCATAACCCCTCAAACCGAAATTGCGGCTTACATGGCAAAAAGAATGCCTAAAATTGGGGGAACCTTCCTTCAGGCTGAAAGTGAAATTGCCGCTATTAATATGGTTTACGGTGTTTCATCAACAGGGCATAGGGTTATGACCTCCTCCTCAAGCCCGGGAATTTCCTTAAAAGGCGAGGGACTTTCTTATCTTGCGGGCGCCGATCTTCCGGCGCTGGTCGTAAACATTCAAAGGGGCGGCCCGGGACTTGGCGGCATTCAGCCCTCGCAGTCGGACTATTTTCAGGCTACAAAAAGCGGCGGTCATGGCGATTTTCGAATGATCGTTCTGGCTCCGGCTTCGGTTCAGGAAATGGCCGACCTTACCGTAAAGGGCTTTGAGCTGGCCGACAAATACCGTATGACCGCTATGATTTTGGCGGACGGAACCATGGGGCAGATGATGGAGCCGGTATCACTTGACCTTGATGTTAAGCCCGCAGAGCCTAAACCTTGGGCTACCACCGGCACAAAATGCGAAAGAACGCATAATATTATAAATTCGCTTTTCCTTTCTCCCGAAAAGCTGGAAGAAGAAAACATAAAGCGTTTTGAACGCTATAAGTACATAGAGGAAAATGAAATCATGTATGAAGAGTACATGATGGAGGATGCCGATGTCTGCATAGCGGCGTTCGGAATTGCGGCTCGTGTCGCCAAAAATGCGATAAATGAGGCTCGCAAGCAGGGAATTAAGGCGGGACTTATAAGACCCATTACCCTTTGGCCATTCCCGAACGCTCCCTTCAAAAAGGCGGCGAAGCAGGTAAAGGGCATTATCTCGGTTGAGCTTTCAATGGGACAAATGATTGACGATGTAAGGCTTGCCTGCGAATGCAAGGTGCCTGTAACACTTTGCAACCGTGTCGGCGGCATGATTCCGTCTCCGGAACAGGTATTGGAGGCTATCGTCAATGTAAATAACGGAGGTGTTAAATAATGGTGGTATTCGAAAAACCAAAGGCTTTGACCGATGTGCCGTTTCACTATTGCCCGGGCTGCACACACGGTATTGTTCACCGTCTTATTGCCGAGGTAATTGACGAACTCGGAATTGAGGGCAGGACAATAGGTATTGCCCCTGTCGGCTGCTCCGTAATGGCGTATGACTACTTTACCTGCGATATGATCGAGGCCGCCCACGGCCGCGCGCCGGCAGTTGCTACCGGAGTTAAGCGCGCCGAAAAGGACTGCATTGTATTTACATATCAGGGCGACGGGGACTTGGCATCAATCGGTACTGCCGAAACCGTCCACGCAGCGGCAAGAAATGAAAATATAACCATTATATTTATAAACAACGCAATTTACGGCATGACCGGCGGCCAGATGGCTCCGACCTCGCTGCCGGGACAGATTACACAGACCTCGCCTTACGGCAGAGATGTAAATAGCTGCGGCTACCCCGTAAAGGTTTGTGAAATGCTCTCAGAGCTTGACGGCCCCGAATATCTCGAGCGTGTTGCCGTAAACAATGTAAGAAATGTTAAAAATGCCAAAAAGGCCATAAAAAAGGCCTTCCAGAACCAGATTGACGGCAAGGGCTTCTCCTTGGTAGAGGTTATTTCAAGCTGCCCGACCAACTGGGGACTTAATCCGCAAAAGGCGCTTGAGTGGATAGATGAAAAAATGATACCTTACTATCCTTTGGGCGTGTACAAGGATAGATCTGCGAAGGAGGAGAAATAATGGCTACAACACAGTTTTTATTTGCCGGTTTCGGCGGTCAGGGCATTCTCTTTTCGGGGAAATTTATGGCCTACAAGGGACTTATCGAGGATAAGCAGGTAAGCTGGCTGCCCTCCTACGGCCCCGAAATGCGCGGCGGAACGGCAAGCTGTTCGGTTATTATAAGCGACACTCCGGTAGGTTCTCCCATAGTTTCAAGGCCGGATGTTCTGGTCGCTATGAATCTTCCAAGTCTTGATAAATACGAGGATTCGGTCACTCCCGGCGGCATGATTTTCGCGGACTCAACCCTTATCGACCGCAAGGTAAGAAGAGATGATGTAAAGGTTTACTACATTCCCGCCACACGCCTTGCGAATGATAACAATATACCCACCCTTGCCAATATGATAATTGTAGGGAAAATAATGTCGGTTATGAATGAGTATAACGATGACGGTATCAAGGCCACACTTGAAAAGGTAATATCCGCCCGCCATGCGGATATGCTTGAATATAACCTTAAGGCTTTGAATATCGGTAAAGAAAATTAGGAGGTGTTTTTTGTGAAAATTACCATAACTAAAACAACCGCTCCAAAAGAGAAGCCCGACAGTTCGACTTTGGGCTTTGGAAGGATTTTTACCGATCATATGTTTATTATGGATTGGAACAAGGAAAAGGGTTGGCATGATGCCCGCATTGTCGCCTTTGAGCGCCTTTCAATCCACCCTGCTTCAACCGTTCTGCACTACGGCTCCGAAATTTTCGAAGGACTGAAAGCCTACCGCCGAAAGGACGGAAAGGTTCAGCTATTCAGACCTTTAGAGAACATCCGCAGAATGAACACTTCGGCCGAAAGGCTTTGCCTGCCGCAAATACCGGAAGAGGATGCTATGCAGGCGCTTGAAACCTTTGTGTCGGTAGAGCAGGACTGGACACCCTCTGCAGACGGCACTTCGCTCTATATTCGCCCCTTTATGTTCGGAAATGATGAAACATTGGGTGTTCACGCTGTTCAAAACGCCGTATTTATGATTATTGCTTCGCCGGTCGGCAGCTATTATAAAGAGGGTATAAATCCCGTTAAAATAATGATCGAGGACGAGGATGTTCGTGCGGTTCGCGGCGGCACCGGCTATGCTAAATGCGGCGGAAACTATGCCGCATCCAACCGTGCGGGTGAAAGGGCGGAAAGGCAGGGCTATTCGCAGGTGCTTTGGCTTGACGGTGTTGAGCGTAAGTACATCGAAGAGGTTGGCGCCATGAACGTAATGTTCCTGATAGGTGACGAAGTCGTAACGCCCGCGCTTACCGGCTCAATTCTGCCCGGAATTACAAGGAAATCCTGCATTGAAGTGCTAAAGTCCAACGGTTACAAGGTTTCCGAAAGGCTTATCAGCATTGACGAGCTGGCCGAAGCTTTGAAAAACGGCTCCTTGAAGGAGGCGTGGGGCTGCGGCACCGCGGCGGTTATTTCGCCGATAGGTGAGCTTTGCTACAAGGGCGAAAAGTTTGTAATCAACAACGGCGAGATAGGCAAGTTAACACAAAGCCTTTATGACACCCTTACAGGTATACAGTGGGGCAAGATCGAAGACAAATTCGGCTGGACATACGAAATTAAATAAGTTTTCAAAGCCGCCTGATTCCCGGGCGGCTTTTTGTATCAAGAAAACCAGCAGGTGGTTCCGAGAAGGCTTTTGCCGATGAGAAGAAAGCAGGAGATAAATTAATATAAGATTTGGGACATTCTTGTTTGAGAGTGTTAGAAAAGTATTGTTTTAAGAATTTTCCGTCAGGGCAAAAGCTAAGATAAAACGAAACCCTGCTTTTTGCCGCATTTGCGGTCGAAGGGCGTTTATGCAAATGGCAGATTGTTCAGAGGGCTTCAGCCCAGCCAGTAACAGCGGCTTACACCCGCAGAGCAAACCACCGGCTAAGCCGGTGGTCATGATTACTATTATACTATTAACTATAGAGCTATATAAATTAGAAAAAATGATATAAAACTACTTGATTATTTTGATTCCGTGTGATATAATTCCTAATGTTGCGGAAAACTGAAATGCGCTGATAGCTCAGCTGGATAGAGCATCTGCCTTCTAAGCAGAGGGTCGGGGGTTCGAGTCCCTCTCAGCGCGCCAGCAAAGTATGGGAATAGCTAAAATCAGCTGTTCCCATTTTTTTATAGTGTTATATTGGGAACCGTTCATCCGAGCCTTATGCTCGGATTTACGGGAGGGACTCTCGCTATAAAAACAGTCCCCCGGACTGTTTTTAACAACGCTCGGCTCTCAGCGCGCCAGCCGAGTGCCTCGGCCGTCAAACGCGCAATTAAGTTTTTGTCTTAGCAAAATTTTATTCACGCGTTTAAGGCTTATTTTTTGGGGCAGATAGAATGGGAACAGCTAAAATCAGCTGTTCCCAATTTTTTATAGTGTCATATTGGGAGCCGTTCATCCGAGCCTTATGCTCGGATTCACGGGATGGCTCTCACTATA
>JBMNVM010000047.1:0-10242 GCA_050946805.1 Acutalibacteraceae bacterium
ACAATAGTCCCCATAAAAACCGTTAAATTCGACGTAGCCGTCCGAATCGGTTGTAAGGTCGGTTTTGGTGTGCCAAATTTCAGAAAAAAGTTTCTTTATCATTTTGGCCGACTCTTTTTCGGACAAATCGTGCCTGAAAATACCACCGCGGC
This sequence comes from Acutalibacteraceae bacterium, assembly GCA_050946805.1. Taxonomy (GTDB): domain Bacteria; phylum Bacillota; class Clostridia; order Oscillospirales; family Acutalibacteraceae; genus UBA737. The sequence goes on from JBMNVM010000047.1 coordinate 153, forward strand.
AGGCATTTTCGTTCCAAATGCGGTTTTCACTTGGCGGTGCGATATATGCGTAACCGTCCACAGTATTCCAGTAAACGACCGTCTCAATCGCGGGGTGGCTGAAAAATACGGAATAAAGATTTTTAATAAGCTCAGCCTGTAAAAATTCATCATCCTTTGTTTCGCCAAAGGTGGGCACCGTTACTTCGGTAATCTCAAGCGGCAGCCCAAGTTCTGCAAAAATATCAAGCCCTTTAAGTACCAAAGCCGGATTTACCATGTCATTGCCTGCCTTCACCTGAGCTTCGTATTCTGCCTGATTGGCGGCGGTAGCGCCGGTGAACATATGAAACTGAATACCGAGCTTGTCAATAGAAGCGCCGTTTAAAAGGCATTTTTCAACCTGCATGAAATAGGGGCAACGATAATCGGTTTTTGCTGTGTTGGGAACATTTGGGGCTTCATTCATGACCAAGGTCTCATTCGGCAGATATTTTCGAGCCAAGGCAAATGCCCATTCGACAATATCCCTTTTTTCGGAAATAACCGATTGTGTTTTCCACTCGTGCTCAAGCAGGGTTTCGTTTATAACCTCAAATTCCGAAAGCCTGCCTGCATAACGCTGCGCAATCTGGCGGATACGTTCTTCATAATACTGCTCCATAGCCTTCATATCGTTTTTGGGCAGCCAATCGGGCGCATATTTATCATAGACAAGGCAGTGCAGCTTTGCTTTTAGTCCGTTTTCCTCGCAGTATTCTACGCAAAGGTCGGGTGCCGGACGGCGGTAAACCTTTTCGCTGTCTTTGCCAAAGCGTGGCTTCCCTTTAACCGGTTCAAGGGCATCCCAATAAAAGGGTACCGTTGCCAAATTGAAATACTGCTTGAAAAGCTCACGGTATTTTATGTTGTCTTCCTGTTTTTCAAATTCATCCAGCATGAAAATGTTGGCGCCATACTGAAAATCATGGGACTTTTGATTAATATGCACTTTTTTACCTTTTAGAGGATGACCTTTAGAGTCAACAAAGCGCAGCATGCAATAGCCTTTACGGTATTTTTCAATACCTTCCTTTACCCTGCCCTCCATAAGGTCGCGGTTTTGCTCGAAATGCTTTAACCAGATTTTTGCGTTCTCCTTTGGATTCATATACTTAGCCTCCAAATAGTTTTAACCGTTATTAATAATCAAGGGTTATAACTTTAGATTTTTCGGAGTGTTTACTTAAATCAACCTCAAATGTTTTTGTAAAGTTTTCGGCAGAGATTTCTACTTCGTATATTCCGTAAAAACCGTTGAAGGTAATGGTTTTACCTGTTTCGGTCTTGACATCCCCACTTGTATTCCACTCGTTTTTGATAAGGTTTTTAAGGGTTTTGTAGGATTGCTTTTCAACACCGTTTCGCACAAGTCCGGCAGACGGGAGGTTTTCGCCCATGACATCACGGTTTTTTACGGTTAGAATTCCGTTATCGTCAAGATTCCACCAGAAGACACCCGACACCGAAGGTTCTGCGAAAGCAACCCTGTATAAAAGCTCTGCTGCCTGCGCCTGCAGCTCCTCACTGTCCGAGCTTACAATGCTGATTTCGGATATAACAACCTCTTTACCTAAACTGCCGTAGGTTTTTAGCACATCAGCCAGACGGTCGGCGCAGAAAACGTTTTTGTAATTTTCGGAGTTGCTCGTATGGCACTGCAGCCCGATTTTATCAAACCGCTCATTTTGCCTTATCAGTCTTTCAAGTAACTGGTAATATCCGCCATAAACCCCGCGAAAATCCACAAACGAAGCGGATACGGCATCATTGATAATAAGCTTATTGTTCGGGAAATATTTCGCTCCAAGCGCACATATCTGCTCAATATAGCCCTTCGGCGGCGCAACCATGAAATAGCCATCATTTTTATGCTCGAAGGTCATATCCCAAATTCTTGAGGGTTCGTTAAGCAAATCAAAAACCGGGATATCTGCCCCGAACAGTTCGCTTATTTCGGCAAAACGCCGCTCAATTAACGGTAAAAGCTCGTTCCACTCGGTTGGCAGCCAGCGCGGTATAAATTCGTGCCAGAAAAGCGGGTGCCCTTTTGGAGTAATCCCGTTTTGCTTGCAGTAGTTTACGACTGTCTGCGCGGGCGGCCGGCGGTAGATATTATTATCAGAATCACAAGTGTAACGAAGCTTTCCTTTTTCGGGTTCGGTTCCCTCCCAGTAAAGGGGTACAACCGCAGTATTGAAAAGACCCTTCCAAAGCTCAAGGTAGCGGTCGGTCTCCTCTTGACTGTCGTACTGGTTAAGCATAAAAATGTTGCAGCCGAAATCAAAATCGTGGCGCTTTAATTTATAGGATAATTTAATGTTTTTAATATTGCTGTTATTGGATTTTACTTTTAAACAGAATTCACCCGTTCGGCACTGGTTGATTTTCTTTTGAGTTTCCTGCTTGTAGCCACTTGATTCGTTCAGGCATTTTTCCATAAAAGTCATACTGACACCTTCTTTAATTTAAAAATCAGCTCCAAATTCGGTCGTTGGAAAATTCCTTGTTCCATTCGTCGGTAGGTTCAAAATACCCGGGTATATCGGGATTTATGTGTTCTTTTATGACCTCTTCATTAAGGTCGTCAAAGCCAAGACCCGGCTTTTCTGGAACCTTGATAAATCCGTTATTAATCAGCGGTTTGTCTGTTCCGGTAACAATGTCCTGCCACCACGGAACATCAACCGAGTGGAATTCAAGCGCAAGGCAGTTGTGCATCGCCGCGGCGGTATGGGTGGCGGCAAGGCAGGCAATCGGGCTTTCGGCCATATGAATAGCCACCGCAACGCCGTTTTCGTCGGCAATATCGGCGATTTTCTTAAGTTCAAGCGCACCGCCGCAGGTTAAAATATCGGGGTGGATTACGGAAACGCCGCCGGCCTTGATAAGGGTCTCAAAACCTTCTTTTAAGTATATGTCTTCGCCCGTGCAAACAGGGATGGTTGTACTGTTTTTAAGCCGGACATACTGGTCGGTATACATCCACGGTACCATATCCTCAATCCAGGCAAGGTTGTATTTTTCCATTCGCCTTGCAAAGCGTATGCAGTCCTCAACGCAGACATGGCCGAAATGGTCAATGGCAAGCGGAACCTCGTAACCGATAACCTCCCGCACCTCTTTTACATAGTTTTCAAGATAGTCAAGTCCCTTTTCGGTTATGTGAATGCCTGTAAAGGGATGTGCAGTCGTGATAATCGAATAGGCCTTTTGCGCCTTTACCATATCGGCTGTAACGCTGCCGCCCTGCACGTTTAAAATATGTGGTGCGTATTTTTTCATTTCATCCATAAACCCAAGCGGAGCGTTAATTGTCCCCGGCTCGTCCATCAAAAGGCCGATTCCAAGATCCATTTTAAGGAAGGTAAAGCCCATATCCATGCGCTTTTTAAGAGCCAAGCCCATGTCGTGCCCCGTATGTTTTCCGTCAACATCGGTATCGCAGTAAAGGCGAACCTCATCTCGGAATTTTCCGCCCAGCATTTGATAAAGCGGAACGCCGTATGCCTTTCCCGCAAGATCCCACAGGGCAATTTCAATTCCCGAAACGCCGCCGCCTTGACGGGACGGGCCGCCAAACTGCTTGATTTTGCGGAAAATGCGGTCAACATTACAGGGGTTCTCCCCTAAAATACGGCTTTTAAGCATTAGCGCATAGGTTTTGCTTGAAGCGTCCCTTACCTCGCCGTATCCGCAAATCCCCTGATTTGTCATAATCTTAAGAATGGTACACCTTTTCGGCGCCCCGTCGATGTCGACAAAACGCATATCGGTAATTTTAAGTTCGGATGGATTAGAATATGTATTAAACCCCATAGTTTGCCTCCTAATAAAATTTTACAATTAATCTAAAGTAAAATTCTTTCTGATTTACTCATATAGTACTAAATTACGGCATTTTATTCATCAAATATATTACTTGATTTGCAAACAATTTTACAAACGTAAAATAATCAGAATCAACATCTACTGAAAACAGTGAGGTAAGTATATGAAGAAAGCACCCAAACGGGTGCTTTTCATTTAAAAACTGTCATATACTACTATTTCTTCTTCAGGTCTAAACTCAGTGTGTCGGGGTGAGGGCGCCGCATCCTGTGCGGGATATCCCATTACAAGCAGGGCTAACGGCACTATATTATCCGGAATTGAAAATTCATGTCTTATACTGTCTGGATTGAAATGTCCTACCCAGGTTGTACCGATCCCAAGCTCGGTTGCCTGAAACATTAAATGGGTTGTAACAATGCTCGCATCCACCGGGCCGTAGGAGAAATTATCATATGCACGATATGCGCACTCGTCCTTGTTGTAGCAAACAAGCATTGCCGCGGGGGCGTTAAAATGACATTCGGTGCATTTTTGCAGTTTTTTAAGGCTTTCATCATTATTCAGCACAAGTATTCTTATCGGCTGCCAATTGCGGGCAGTGGGCGCGACCAGTCCGGTTTTAAGTATTTTTTCAATAATCTCCTGCGGGACGGGCTCTTTTGAAAATTTCCTTACTGAATAGCGTTTTTGAGCAAGTTCTGAAAAAGTCATATTCTTCTCCCCTTTTGGTAATTACAGCATAAGATCAACAGAATAGATTTTATCAATAAGTATGTAATCCAAACCGTATTTTTTACACATTTCAAGGTTTCTGATATTGTCATTAAGCAAGGTTGCCATAGCGCAGTCCGAATCGTCAAGGCGTTTTTCAATTACACTGGCAAATTTTAGAATATCGGTAAAGTGATTTTTTATATAATTTTCACTCATAACAAGGCAGATGTATTTAATCTTTTCCAAATACAGACTATCAAAATCCTTTGCCCAGCAAAACGGTATATAGCACCCTTCGACCACAAGATTCTGGTCATTTTCAATGGCGGTTTTTATAATCTCCCGCACAATCGGCCATAAATAGTCGGTAAGGGCTTTTTCATCACTTAAAGGGGTTAAATTCGTGTTTTTACTGCGGATAAGCCCCATTTTTAAATGGTCGATTGATAAATATGGATAGCCGTATTTTTTAAGTAATTTTTGCGCCAGCAAGGTTTTTCCTGTATGAGATGCACCGGCAATTAAAACAACCATAATAATTCCCTGCCTTTTTATTAGGAGAATATACTTTACAGGGCAGAAATTATAGTTTCCGCCCCGCTGAAAAATTATCTGTGTTTATTGACAAAGTCAATCAGTCGCAGCCAATCCTCACGGCTGAAATAATGGGTACCGCCGCGCATATGGTATCCTAATTTTCCTTCAAAAAACGTGTCGCCTATTTGGGGCAGGCGGTCTTCACAAACAAATCCGGGCTTGCCGTCTTGCGAGAAGGCAGACCCCGCGGCAACACAGGCAAGCATTTCGGAAACGGGGTCAGCCCATGCATCCAATGCGGCGCTGCCGACAAGAGCAAATCTTGGGGCGATTGATGCTATTAAATAATGCTGGTCAAAGGGCATGCTTTGCTCATTTTCGGAATACTTATAATAATTTTCACAAAACCAATAAGGGAATCTTTCGGTTATATCCTTAACGGTTTCGCCTTTATTGCCACGAGACAAAGCAGCACCTGTACAGCCTGAATCATTTGAATATGTAAACATAAATCTTTGATCATACGCTCCGGTTAAAAGGGCGGTTTTACCAAGCCTTGAATGACCGCAAACGACAGAGCAGTTAAAATCAAGTCTATCACAAAGTTCAGACTCGGCATAGTCCATAACACGCTGTGCAGCCCATGACCACATTGCTATTTTTCCGGGATCATCAGGCTTTCTGACCCCTTCGGGATAAAGAACGCCTGCAAGGCCGTTGGTTAAATCATTATCATCCGATGTGACATCTTTATAACAAAAAGACAAAATTGCAAAGCCGTTGTCAATCAGCTCTTCGGACGGCATATATCTGTCCGGAATATCGGGACTGAAATTAATATGAATAAAAAACGGGTGTTTTCCCGCTTTTGTCGGAATTGTGGTGTAAAACGGAAAACTGAATGTCTTTTCACCAAGCGTGCAGGTAATAATTACCTTGTTACATTCTGCTTTGCCGGCGCAAAATCTCGGTAAAAAACCCTTATGTACTTCCCATGTGATTTTATCAGGCCTTGGCGGCATATAGCCGTAGACTTCTTTTTGCAGTATATCAAGCATTTCATTTCTGCTTGATAATTTTGGTATTTTTCGCTCATTTAAAATTTCGGAAAGCATTTTACCATCTCCTATTTTATATTCATTAAAATAATATCACATTAGATCACAAAAGAAAAGTATTTAATGAAAAAAGTAACACAGCTTTAGTTGTCTACATAGTATGGGATGAAAACAAAAAAGGAGGTTATACAATGGGTTTCGGAAGAAATAATTGCAGTTGCTTTTGGGTAATAATTCTGATCCTCATAATTTGCTGCTGCTGCAACGGTGGCGGTTTCCTGTCCAGTGGCTGCTGCGACTAACCTTTAAGCGTTAGTAAATTTCCAGATTCTAAACTTTATAGCTTATAACAAGCAAAGTTAGAATAAAAAATAGCGCAAATCCATATTTAATTCGTTAAATCAAATATTTAATTGTTTATTTACAAGCGGCTGCAGTCAAGTAGCTGCTTGTATATTTGAAAATGCGGTTTTTTGCGTTACTGATGATTTGATAAATAGCGGTAAAAAGGTATGTTACATTAAAAAAGTAACACAAATTCGTGTATTTTCATAGTATGTGATGAAAACAGAAAAGGAGGTCATACAATGGGTAACTTCGGAGGAAATAACTGCAGCTGCATTTGGATAATAATTTTGATCCTCATAATTTGCTGCTGCTGCAACGGTGGCGGATTCTTGTCCAGCGGTTGCTGCGATAACAACTGTGGTTGCTGCTAATGTAATTTAGTGTGACTGAAAAAATCGGATACCTAACGGTATCCGATTTTTTTTATGCAAAATGCAAAGATAGCTTTTAACAATTCAAAAACGGGAATAACCGAAATTGAAAGCAGAAAAACGGTTAAAAACTGTGCTATGGTCAAAACCTTCAAACCGAACACATATCCGGCGGGTGTGAACAAAAGGAATATGATTATAAACAGTGAGATTGCAACCGAAACATTCATAAAGGTATTTGAGAATAAATTCCTTTTGAAAATTGTGCCTTGAGATTTGCAGTTAAAACAGTGGAAAATCTGCGACATTCCAAGAACCGCAAAGGTCATTGTGGCGGCGGTGGCGGCATCAGAGAAATCGTTGCCGATTGAGTATGCAATCAAGGAAATAAGTGCAATATAAATGCTCTGAAAGGCAATCATTAAAATGGAATTAAGTGAAAATATACTGTTCGCACCCGACGATTGTTTTGTCATGTCACTTTCGTTCGATCTTTCAAGGCTGAAGGAAATTGCAGGGGCACAGTCGGTCAAAAGGTTAATCCAAAGAAGTTGAACCGCCGCAATCGGGAAGGTACCGAAGGACAATAATCCGAAAAGTACGGTTATTATTTCCGAAATATTGCAGCTGAAAGAGAAATATACCGACTTTTTTATATTGCTGAATAATCCGCGGCTTTCGCGAATTGCCATAAGCACCGAATGGAAGCGGTTGTTGGAAATTATAATATCCGCATTTCCCTTTGCAACCTCTGCTCCGAATTTTCCAACCGCGCAGCCGACATCAGCAAGCGCCAAGCTCTCGGCATCCTCAATATTATCGCCGGTAATGGTAACAATCTTTTTATGTGCCTGCCACGCCTTTACGATTCTGAGCTTATCACTCGGCGAAATTCTTGCGAAAACGGAATATTTGTGAATATTCTTCGCAAGCTCCTCGTCCGAAAGGGTATTCAGATCTGCACCGGTGATGGCAAGTGTATCATCCTTTAAAATGCCGATACGTCTTGCCACACTCTTTGCGGTTATCAGGTTGTCGCCGGTCATCATAATTGTTCTGATACCGGCTTTTTGGCAGGCTTCAATATCGTCTACAACCCCGTCGCGCGGCGGGTCGTCAAGCGCCAAAAGCCCTATAAAGGTAAGCTCACGCTCGATTTCTTCGGCAGTCGGATTCGCGGGGAGTTCATCAAGCGGCCGCATGGCTATACAAACAATTCTAAGACCCTGATCTGCCAACATGTCATTGGTTTTAAGTATTTCCTCGCTGTTGCAGTTTGTGCAATTCGGAACTACCAGTTCGGCGGCGCCTTTTACAATGGCAAAGGGGCGTTTGTTTATCATGGTTATTACCGCCGTTGATTTACGTTCGCTACTGAAGGGCACCTCCGCAACGTGTGGGAAGAGATTATTCACATCAGCGCGCGACATTGAATTATAGGTAAGACAAGCGTTGCTGATTGCATCCTCGGTTGAATCGTTTTGCAATGTCGAGCAGGCGGTGGCAAGACGAAGAATGGTCAGGACATTATCGTCAGGCGACTCGGTTTTAAGGTCACATATTTTGGTGCCGTCAAAAATCTTGGTAACTTCCATTTTATTTCTGGTAAGTATACCGGTCTTGTCGCAGCAGAGAATTTCGGTTTTACCCAACAATTCTACCGCCTTTGTGTCTTTAATTACAATATTGTCCTTTAAAATGCGCTGAATTCCAAGCGCAATTACTATTGTGGCGATTGCAGGCAGTCCTTCCGGGATTGCGGCCACCGCAAGCGCAACCGAGTTTGTGAACATTTTCATGGTCATGTTCGCAAAATTGGCGGCAGAGAAATTCTGTATCAGCGAAATTACAAAAACAATCGCGCAAACAATTAAAATTGCGGAATTTGTAATTTTGCCGATAAAATCCAGCTTGTTTTGAATTGGAAGCCTGTCCTCCCCCGTTTGCTGTATTATGGTTGAGGTTTTCCCTAACTCCGTATCAAGTCCCGTGGCGGTTACAACCGCCTTTGCGGTACCCGAAACCACGCTGGACCCCAAAAAAACCATATTTTTGCGGTCTTCAAGTAAAGTTATATCCTCAAAAACGGCATTGCCGTCCTTGTCAACCGGAATTTCCGAACCGGTTAAATTCAATTCATTGCACCTGAATTGATTGGATTCTATAATTCGAGCATCGGCCGGGATATAGTTTCCCTCTTCAAGAATAATTATATCCCCGGGTACTAAAAAAGCTGCGTTTATGGTGCGCTTTATTCCCTCACGAAGCACCGTTACCGATGGGTTGGTTATCTGTTTGATGTCATCAAGCGCGGCGCTGCTGCGGCAAATATAAAAAGCGCTAATCAAAGCGTTTAGAATTATGATTGCGAATATCAGTAAAGAGGAAAAACTGTTGACTTCGTTATAAACCAAAGACAGTATAAAGGAAATTATTGCGGTAATTACAAGCACAATTACCATTTTGCTGTTAAGCTGCAATAAAAATTCCTTCGAAAAGCTTTTTCTTTCAATCTTTCGAATTACGTTTTGGCCGTATTGCTCCAGTCTTGAAGCGGCAACCCCGTTTGCAAGGCCCTTTTTATCATCAACCTCAAAGTGTTTTAAAACATCAGTTGTGGAAGCACTGTGCCAAATCATAGCGTTCCTCCTGTTAATTGTATGTAATATTCCTTCATAGCTCTTGCATCTTCGGTTTGTGTGCCGGCGGATTCGCAAATAAATATTGGGCTGCAGTCATATTTGTAGGTCAGTTCCAAAACGGGTTCAAAATTCGGGCCATATACATTGTCTTCAAAGGTCAGGTGGCGTTTTTCACCGCCGGTTGTGTATTCAATCTTTGAAAAATGCGAATGAAAGCTTTTAAGCCGGTCGGTTCCGAGAGTATTTTTGACCTTAATGAAAATCTCCTCAAAATCCTTATAGGTTTTAAGCGAGCCTGTATCGCGGGCGTTGAGATGCCCGAAATCAATACAGGGGATTAAACTGTCATCAATCCTGCAAAGTGCTATCACTTCATCCAAAGTGCCTAACTGGTTGACCTTTCCCATAGTTTCAGGGCAGATGTGAATGTGGGATAATCCCTCGCTTTTTAAGGCATCAAGAGCCAGTTTCATTGTGTCGATGGCAAGTTCCAAAGCCTTCTCGCGTGAAATTTTACCGCAGGAACCGGTGTGCACAACAATCCTGTCCCCGTCCATATAGTTTACCG
>JBMNVM010000048.1:0-10228 GCA_050946805.1 Acutalibacteraceae bacterium
TAACGGTACTTCGAAATACCGGCGGCCTCTTCAAAAATTACACGTCTTTCGTCCGATTTAGAGCTGATAATATTGTCAATCTTGCCTTGACCTATCATTGAATAACCGTCACGACCAAGACCCGTGTCCATAAACAATTCGTGTATATCCTTTAAACGAACAGATACGCCGTTTATGGCATATTCGCTTTCATGGGAGCGGTAATAACGCCTTGTGATCGATACAACATCGTTATCAAAATTTAAGGTTCTGTCGGAATTGTCAATGTTAAGCGTAACTTCGCAAAATCCATGCGGGCGCCTTGATTCGGTGCCGGCAAAGATTACGTCCTCCATTGACTGTCCGCGAAGGTTTTTTGTTGACTGCTCTCCAAGCACCCAGCGAACCGCATCCGAAATATTGCTTTTTCCGCTGCCGTTAGGACCGACAACCGCAGTAATGCCTTTTCCGAATTTAAGTACGGTTTTATCAGCGAAAGACTTAAAGCCCTGAACCTGTATCGAGCTTAACAGCATTATTACTTCTCCTTCTCAATTCTAATTTCCAAACTTTTAAGTTCGCAATCCTCTAAAACCTTGCAGTTTATACCCTTTGACTGCAAAAATAATATATTGCTGCGTTTCTGACCTATCATTTTAGAGATACTTGATTTATTTACATAAAGAATGTAATTGCCCTTTTGTGTAATTCTGGACAATACGTCATTCAGCATTATCTGGGACTGGCACAGCTCGCTGAAGGCCGGATGCCACGGACCCGCGATGTAGGCCTCGTTTTCAATCGAATGAAGCCCGAGCCTTATTACCCTTATCCCCGCATCGGTAAACATTTTATAAAGCTTTGCCGACAAAGCAATCGCCGAATCAAGGGTTTGGGGTTTATAGATATTATCGGCATACAACGCGGCAAGACGGGTGCCTTTTAGCACTATGGTCGGGTAGATTCTTACAGTATCCGGTTTTATTTCAATAACCTTTTGCGCGGTTCTGACTACTGACTCGTAAGTATCGCAGTAAAGGCCGGTCATGATCTGAAGCCCCAGTTCAAAACCGTTTTGCTTGATAAGGGCGCTGGAATTGACAACGTCCAATGCCGTGTGACCGCGATTGTTCATTTTTAAAACACGGTCATTAAGGCTTTGGGCACCAAGCTCAATGGCAGTAACGCGGTATTTCTTTAATAGGGATAAAATTTCCGTATCAATCGCGTCGGGACGTGTGGAAATTCTGATTCCGTAAACGCTGCCGCCCTCAACATAAGCGGCGGCCGCCTCAAGCAGGCTTATCATATAATTGCGGTTAATGGCCGTAAAACTGCCGCCGAAAAAGGCGATTTCGGTTGTTTTCGGGTTATAGCGTGGCGATTTTTTCGCCGTTTCTACCGCAGCCTTAACATCGGCAACGCCGGGCGCCTTGAAGGTACCGGTTATATAACGCTGGTTGCAAAAACTGCATTTATTTGGGCAGCCTATGTGCGGAACGAAAACAGAAATATTGGAATGAGCCAGGCTCATATTTCAGCACCCATAAGCCGCAGCGCTTCCCTTGCGGCAGACTGCTCGGCCTGCTTTTTGCTGCGGCCTGTGCCTTTTCCGATTGTGTTGGAATTAAGCCTTACTTCAACCTCAAAAACCTTTGAATGGTCGGGGCCGGATTCCTTTGTTAAGATATATGTTACGGTTTCTTCGGGGTTGCGCTGTATAATCTCCTGCAAAGCGGTTTTATAGTCCTTGAAGACTTCGTCGTCCTCATGCTCAAGCTCGGCCAATATAAAACGCAGTACAAGACTTCGAGCCGCTTCAAGGCCGCCGTCAAGATAAATGGCCGCCAAAACCGCCTCGAAAGCATCGGCAAGGATTGAGTCGCGGCTTCTGCCGCCGCCTTTATCCTCGCCCTTGCCAAGACGCAGATACTCGCCCATATTAAGCTCCCTTGAAAAGTTGCAAAGTGATTTTTCACAGACCAAAGATGCGCGAAGCTTAGTAAGCTCGCCCTCCGGCAGGTTTTTGAAATTATTATACAGGTAATCGGAAACAATAAGCGACAGCACCGAATCGCCCAAAAATTCAAGACGTTCGTTGGAAACCGAGCCGTTTCGCTTTTCATTGGCGTAGGACGAATGTGTCAGCGCATTGGCAAGCAGATTTTTATTCTTGAAAGTATAATTAAGCTTTTCTTCCAGAGATTTCATTTTCATTTCCTTCTGTAATATTAGCTATATTGGCGGAAATGGTTTCAATAACCTTCATTTCCGTAAATTTAACCGCCTGCCCTATCGCGTTTTTAATAGCCTTAGCATCTGAATTTCCGTGCGCCTTTATAACCGGCTTATTCACTCCAAGCAGCGGCGCGCCGCCAACCTCCGAACTGTCCATAAGGGTTTTAAGTGAATATAAATCCCTTTTTAAAACCGAAGCCGCAACCTTGTTTAAACGGCTCTTTATAAGTACATCCTTTATCATTGCGAAGAAGGTGGTTGCCGCGCCCTCGATAAGCTTTAACACTATATTACCGGTAAAACCGTCGGTAATCACCGCGTCGCAGACACCCTTGGGCATTTCGCGGGACTCAATGTTACCGACGAAATTAATGGGTGAGTTTTTAAGCAGCGCGTATGCTTCACGCTGCAGGTCGGTGCCCTTTGTATCCTCGGTACCGATATTTAAAAGCCCGATTTTCGGGTTATTTATCCCCATAACCTTTTCCATGTACACGCTTGCCATAATTCCGAACTGCTGGAGCATATCAGGTCGGCAGTCGGCATTGGCGCCCATGTCCATGAGCATATAAAGCCCGTTAGGCGACGGAATCAGTCCCGCAAGCGCAGGACGTTTTATGCCCTTGATTCTTTTTATAATGAGAGTGCCGCCCACAACAATGGCACCGGTCGAGCCGGCAGACACAAAGGCATCTGCGTTGCCGTCGGCAAGTTCCCGAAAGGCCAAAGCCATTGAACTGCCGGAATGCGCTTTTAATAGCGAGGTCGGCTCGTCATGCATGGAAATTACATCATCGGTATCGACAATCTTTAATTCTCCGTGAAAACCAAAAGAGTTATCATTGATTATTTTTTCAATTTCCGCCTGTTTGCCTGTAAGGGTTATCTCGCAATTATACTCATTGGAAGCCAAAGCCGCACCTTTAATGATTTCAAACGGGGCATTATCGCCACCGTAGGCATCAACAACAATTCGCATTTTTCTCACTCCTAACATTTTGGTCAAACCATAAAAGCGAACGATTGGCTAACGCCATATATCGCTCACGTTTGTCACGTATTTTCTCGGGCAGTGGCGGCAGAATACCGAAGTTAGCCCCCATGGGCTGAAAATCGGTTACGGTTTCATCGGTAATATATCGAAGCATTGCTCCAATCATTGAAAATTCGGGAAGGATAAGCGGCTCTTTGCCTAAAATTTTCGCGGCCGCGTTTATGCCTGCCAAAATTCCGCTTGCGGCCGATTCCATGTACCCCTCGACCCCCGAAAGCTGACCCGCGAAGAATATATTATCATTTTGCCTTAATGATAAATCGCGCTTTAAAAGCTTCGGGGAATTGATAAATGAATTTCTGTGCATTACACCGTAACGCAAAAATTCGGCGTTTTTAAGAGCAGGTATCATGGAAAAAACGCGTTTTTGTTCGGGGAATTTTAAGTTGGTCTGAAATCCGACCATATTATACATGGTACCGTCCGCATTCTCGCGACGAAGCTGTACGACCGCCCACGGACGATGACCCGTTCTCGGATCTTTAAGCCCCACAGGCTTTAAGGGGCCGAACCGGATGGAATCCTCGCCCCGCTTTGCCAAAACCTCAATGGGCATACAGCCTTCATATACGGTAAGGGGCTTGTCAAAGTCTTTAAGCGGCGCGGTTTCGGCCTTTATCAGTTCGTTATAAAAAGCGGTGTACTCTTCCTTATTTAAGGGACAGTTGATATAATCGTCCCCGCCCTTGCCGTAGCGGGAGGCGGCGAAAGATAGCGACGTATCAATACTGTCCGCCGCTACAATGGGCGCGGCGGCATCAAAAAAGCTTAAATTTTCCTCTTTGGTTAAGAGTTTTATATCTTCTGCCAGTTCCCCGTCGGTCAGCGGGCCTGTTGCGACAATGCAAACACCGTCCTTTGGCAGCTTATCGACAACCTTATTAATAACAGTAATATTCGGGTCGTTTTTTACCCTTTCGGTAATATATTTTGAAAAAAGTTCACGGTCAACGGCAAGTGCGCCGCCCGCGGCAACCGCAGAATTTTCAGCCGCCAGAAGACATACTGAGCCTAACCGCCGCATTTCCTCCTTTAACAGTCCCGCGGCGGAATCTATGCGGGAGGCTTTAAGGGAGTTGGAGCATACGAGCTCCGCAAAATAATCGCTTTTGTGAGCCGGAGTTTTTTTATATGGCTTCATTTCATAAAGCTCAACCTTAATGCCGCGGCGGGACAACTGCATTGCCGCCTCGCATCCGGCAAGACCGGCGCCGATAACAGTTACCTTATTCATCGGCTTTTCCCTTTTTGGTTTTTCTGGTCGGGCAATCTGAATTTATACAGAACTTAATTCCCCTGTTCCCCTTTATGATGTAGCCGCCGCAAACGCTGCAGGTCTCTCCGGTAGGTATCCCGGGAGCGGCAAAGTCGCAGTTTGGGTAATTCGAACAACCGTAAAACTTTTTGCCCTTCTTTGAAACACGCTTTACAAGCTTTCCGCCGCACTTGGGACAGGGCTGTGTAACCTCGTCCTCCGGCAGGGGTTTGGTATTTTTACACTCCGGATAATTTGGGCAGGCAAGAAATTTTCCAAAGCGGCTGCTGCGTACAACCATCTTACTGCCGCATTTTTCGCAAATAACATCAGTTTCGGTCGGGGGAACCTTTACCCGCTTGCCGTCAAGCTCCGACTCGGCCTTTTTGTAGTTTTTATCAAAATCACTGTAAAACTCGGCTATTGTATCCACCCAGTTAAGTTCACCGGCGCCAATTTTATCAAGCTTTGTTTCAAGGTTGGCCGTAAACTTAACATCAAAAGTGCGGTTGAAGTGTTGTGTCATTAGGTCAACAACAACCATGCCGAGATTTGTAGGCTTTAAGGACTTCTTTTCCCTCTCAATATAATCGCGGTTAAGGATGTTGGCAAGAATTGTGGCATAGGTAGAAGGTCTGCCGATTCCATTCTCCTCCAAAGCCTTGATAAGTGTAGGCTCGGTATACCGCGGAGGGGGTTGCGTAAAGTGCTGGTTGGGCAATAGCTCGCGCAGCTTCAACAGATCTCCGGCCTTTAATTCAGGAAGCTCTACATCGTCCTCGCTTTCTTCGTCCTTGCCCTCTTCATAAAGAACGGTAAAGCCGTCGAACTCAACCTTGTAGCCGCTGGCCTTGAACAAATAATCTCCGGCCGTTATGCTGACATTAACGGTGCTTTGAACACAGGCGGCCATCAGTGAAGCCACAAAACGCTCCCAAATCAGCTTGTAAAGCTTGTACTGTTCGGCAGTTAAGGCATTCTTTACCGATTCCGGATCAAGCTTTACATCGGTCGGGCGGATTGCCTCGTGCGCGTCCTGCGAGCCGCTTTTTTTCTTGAAATACCGAGGTGTTAAGGGTAAATACGCCTTGCCGAAGCGGTCATTAATATAATTGTTAGCCGCGGCTCTGGCCTCTTCGGAAATGCGCAGCGAATCGGTACGCATATAGGTGATAAGACCGGTAACGCCAATGCCCGGAATCTGCACACCTTCATATAGCTGCTGCGCAATACGCATGGTGCGCTGACCGGTAAAGCCGAGCTTTCGAGAAGCCTCCTGCTGAAGGGTTGAGGTGATAAACGGCGGCGCCGGCTGGCGGTTGCGCTTACCTTTTTTGACTTCGGATACCGCATATTCCGAATTTTCAAGGCTGTTTACTATTGCGGTAGCCTCTTGTTCGTTAGGGATATTTTCAATTTTTGTGCCATCTTTAAAACCGAAAAGCTTCGCGACAAAGGATTTTCTGCCTGAAGCTAATTTGGCATCAATAGTCCAATATTCTTCGGGATTAAATTTTTGTATTTCCCTTTCACGCTCAACAATAAGCCGCAGTGCAACGGTCTGCACGCGGCCGGCGGAAAGACCTGTTTTAACCTTTTTCCAAAGAAAGGGACTTAATTTATATCCGACAATTCTGTCAAGTATACGTCTTGCCTGCTGTGCGTTTACAAGATTAATATCAAGCTTTCGCGGCTCCTTAATTCCAGACAAAACACCCGATTTTGTAATCTCATTGAATGTAACGCGGTTGGGTTCGTCCATATTAAGGGCGAGTATGGTTGCAAGATGCCAAGAAATCGCTTCACCTTCGCGGTCGGGGTCGGTTGCAAGAAGAACCTGATCGCTGTTTGCGGCAGCTTTCTTCAATTTAGCAATTATTTCCTTCTTGTCCGGCATATTAATATACTGCGGCTCAAAACCGTGCTCAATATCTACACCGAGCTTGGACTTCGGAAGATCACGTATATGACCCATCGAAGCCATTACTTCATATTCGCTGCCGAGATATTCTTTTATATTTTTAACCTTTGTAGGGGATTCCACAATCAAAAGTTTGCGCATACATTACCTCCGTTTTTAAAATTTAGCGGCATAATTCGTACATACCGCCGGGCAGAGCTTTTATATAAAACTCCATTTCAAGTTCAGTAAGTGCAGCCAACAGCTGCTGTGGAGTGAGACCTGTGTCTAAAATTTCTTCTGGGAAAAATTTCAGCTTATCTATATGATTATATACTATCTGGGCATTTTTTGAAAGACCTTCATTTAAATTTTTTTTAAAAACTTTGCCGCTGTCGTTTTTACCCTTATTGTTATCGGCCAGTGGCATGGAGTAGGCTCTTTCAATATTGATTTTATCAGGGAAACGCGGAATATATTCATTGAATATGTCCGAAAGATCCAAAACTGCCTTTGCGCCATCGCGCAAGAGGGCGTTGGAGCCTTTGTATTCACTTTTTTGGGGAGAACCGGGAATAACAAAAACATCCCTGCCCTGTTCGTTGGCAAGCCTTGCGGTTATTAGCGAGCCGCTTTTTTCGGCGGCCTCAATCACAACGGTACCAAGGGTAAGCGCTGACATAATTCGGTTGCGAAGTGGAAAGTTGAATTTTTTAGCCGGTGTAAAGGGAGAATATTCGCTGACAAGGCAGCCCTTTTCAGCAACTTTTTCACGCAGTTTTTTATTCTCCTGCAAATAATTCGCAAGAATACCGCAGCCCATGACCAGAACGCCAATCCCATCGGCCTTCAAGGTGCCGGCATGAGCGCATGTATCGCACCCGAGTGCACCGCCGCTTACTACTATAAATCCGGCTCTCGCTAAACGAAAGCTGAGCGAATATGCCGCTTTTTTGCCGAAATCGCTGACCTTGCGTGGGCCTACGACGGTGATACTCGGCAAAAGGTCAAAATCCGGCAGCTTGCCCTTTACATATAAAACCAGCGGCGGATTTTCAATTACCGATAAATTTTGCGGGTAACCTTTGTCAAACAAGGTTATAATGTCTATCCTGTTTTCTCGGCAGTCATTTATTATTTTTTCGGCTATGCTCAACGGTGTTTTGCTCATTTTCTCCAAATCGCTTTTTGAGAACTGTCCGCTGGCACTTCGCTTCGCAGGGGTTGCGTTGTAGATTTTGTCCGGCCCGCCGAAATGCTCGACGGCTTTAACACTTCGGGGATTGCCGGCGCCCATACATTCATTAAGCCAAACAAAGTACTTCATTTCATCATTTCCCACGCGGCGATTGAAGCGGCAACCGCCGCGTTAAGCGATTCTGCTTTGCCCTTCATTGGTATTGTTATGCGCTCATGGCTCTTTTTGATAGTGTTTTCCGTCAGTCCGTTTGCCTCATTACCAATCAGCAAAACACATCCGTCGTTAAATTTTACACTGTTTATGGGCTTAGCATTTTTATCTACAACACAGGAATAGACGGTCAGCCCGCTTTTTATTAATTCATCCGCAAAATTTTCAAGAATGATAACGGGCAGTCGCAGCAAGGTTCCCATGGAGGCGCGCAGGGATTTTGGCGAATAGGGGTCGCAGCTGTCTTTTGAGAGAATTATTCCACTAACGCCTAAAGCCTCGCAGGTGCGTGCGGCAGCCCCGAGGTTTGAAGGGTCCTGAATATTCTCAAGCCCCAAATATCTGCCCTTAGGGTCGATTTTGGGCGGAACGGGATTAGTCTTAGCAATTACAATAATTCCCTGCGGGGTTTTTGTGTCGGATATTTTTTTGAAAAGTGAATTCGGCAGTATGAAACATTCTTCCGCCAATTCGGAAAACTTTTCGATTTCTTGAGCGTATTTCATTTTCGCAGTTTCTGAGATAATTAATTTATCAAACCTAATTCCGTTTTCGAATGCATCCATGCAAATGCGCAGTCCTTCTAAAACAAAGCGCCCTTTTTCGCTTCTCTCCTTCGAGGAGGACTGCAAAACTGAAGTAAGCTTGATAAGTGAATTTTCCCGACTTTTTATTTCCCTAAACTCTTTCAACCGTTATTCACTCCGTACAAATAAAATGAAAAAGTCGCCCGAGAGCAAAACTCGGGCGAATAAATTATTTTTCAATTGCCTTTTTGGAAGCCTTAACGAGTGAAGCAAAGCCTGCGGCATCGTTAACAGCCAAATCGGCAAGCATTTTGCGGTTCATAACAATTCCGGCTTTATTAAGGCCGTTCATAAATGTAGAGTAATTCATGCCGTTCAATTTCGCTGCAGCAGAAATGCGTGTAATCCAAAGACGACGGAAGTCGCGCTTTTTCTGTTTGCGACCTATATATGCATAATTGCCGGATTTCATCACGGCTTGTTTTGCTGTTCTAAAAAGTTTTGATTTAGCTCCAAAATAGCCTTTGGCAAGTTTTAGAGTCTTTTTTCTTCTTTTGCGTGTTGCTAACACACCTTTAACACGTGCCATTTTACCATACCTCCATTAATATTTTCCTTATTTATAAGGAATCATTCTCTTAACCATTGCAACATTAGTTACATCCGCAACAACAGTTTTGCGAAGATTTCTCTTGCGCTTTGTTGTTTTCTTGTTAAGAATATGTGACTTATAAGCATGAGCACGTTTAACCTTACCGGTTTTGGTCAGTTTAAAACGTTTTTTAGCGCCACTATGTGTTTTGAGCTTAGGCATTATAATTCCTCCCAGATTTTAATAAAATTACTTGCCGTTTTTAGGTGCCAGGTACATAATCATGTTACGACCTTCCATTTTAGCAGGCTTTTCGACTGATGCATGGTCCTGACAAAATTCAGCAAAACGCTTCATAGTATCGTAGCCGATTTCCGGATGGCCGAGCTCTCTGCCCCTGAAACGGATGGAAACCTTAACCTTGTTCCCGTCCCCAAGGAAGCGGATAGCATGACGACCTTTTGTTTCGAAATCATGCACGTCGATACTAAGACCCAAACGGATCTCCTTGACTTCAACAATTTTCTGATTCTTTCTTGCTTCCTTTTCCCTTTTTGCCTGCTCAAAACGGTATTTACCGTAATCCATAATCTTACAAACAGGCGGCTGGGCGTTGGGCGAAATACAAACCAGATCAAGACCTGCTGCATATGCCGCATCCAAAGCCTTAGAA
Organism: Acutalibacteraceae bacterium; assembly: GCA_050946805.1. Lineage (GTDB taxonomy): Bacteria > Bacillota > Clostridia > Oscillospirales > Acutalibacteraceae > UBA737. The sequence goes on from JBMNVM010000048.1 coordinate 9,630, forward strand.
AGCGGAAGTATTCCGAGTTGGGTACCGTCTTGCGAAATTGTGCGAACCTCTTTGAATTTAATATCCTCGTTTATAGCGAGTTCTTTGCTGCTAATATTGACACACCTCCAAATTTTTGGCAAGTTAAAGCCACAAGGCTTAAACAAAAAAGCGTGGACGCATTACATCCACGCATAAAGATACCGTAACAAATAAACCAAACGGCAACTTTATTGACCCTTCATGACGAAACATTAGGGTGAGGACGAATAACGTTCTGCTTTATTTTCATCAAATATTATATACCTTATTTTAAAAATGTCAAGAATTTTTTTCTATTTTTAAAATTTTGGTACAAAGCATGGGACAAAAAGCCCCGAAACTTCTTATGTATTATACCAGCAATATTTTTACTTGTCAATAACCATCAATAACTATTGCCAAAAAAATAAAAATCAGATATAATTATCGTAGCACCAGAAAGGAGGAATGGCGCAAATGGAAACCTTTGAAGGTATAAAAAGTAATCTCGGTTTCGGCTGCATGCGTCTGCCGATGGACGGCGACCGAATTGACATTGAAAAGTTTAAAGAAATGGTAGATTACTTTTTGGAAAACGG
>JBMNVM010000049.1:0-10177 GCA_050946805.1 Acutalibacteraceae bacterium
ACCCCGACAGTCAGGGTAAGGCATTAAATGAACTTATAAAGGCAAACATTTCAGAAAAATGCGGATACATAGACCTGTTTTCAACATTTCGCGAAAAATATAACGCCGGCGAATATGTTTATTACAAAACCGATCACCACTGGACAGCAGAGGGCGCATATATAGCCTACTGCGAAATTATGAAAAAGTGGGGTCTTGAGAAAAGCATTATCCCGAAAGAATCATTCAAGTTTGAAAAAATTAAAGGTTTTTACGGCACGACTTGGTCTAAAGCCGGTATGAAGTTTGTCCCGCCCGATACAATGGAAATTTGGTCACTTGGCAATGACGATGATTTTGTTACCGACTGCATTTCAGAGCAGGTGAAAAAGAGCAAAGATAACAAAAGGGTAACCGTAAAACAGAAGTACAAATCATTCTCGGGCTGGCTTAACCGCGATTACCTTGAAAAGAAAAACAAATACGCCGCATTTCTTGACGGCACCCATAACGAGCAGACCGTATTTTTGAAAAGCGGCGAGAAGCGGGAAAGGCTGCTTATTGTAAAGGACTCATTCGCCAACACCCTTGTGCCGTTTTTGGCACAGCATTTCGACCTTGTGATAATAAATCTCTCGAATAATATAAGCAACGCTACAAAGTATGCAAATGAGTATGAATGCAATCGTGTGCTGATTGTATATAATTTTGAAAACCTGACCGGCAGCAACAGCCTTGCGGGTATAAAATAAAGCACTCTAAAGAATGGAGATTATACACTATGAAACAAAACAGGCTATTTCATTCAATAATTATTGTTTTGCTTACATTGTCAATGGTTCTTACAACCTCCTCTTGCGGCAAGGCGGACGACAATTTGAGCGATTCCGTAACGGGGAGCAAAACCGCCGTTTCCGATGTAACCTCGAAAGACACCAAGCAAACGGTAGCCGACAATAAGAGTGATTCGAGTAAAAATAATAACTCAAAAACCTCGAACTCCTCTTCAAAAGGTTCAACCGAGCAATCCTCTAAATCCGGCGGCACAGACAATGAAAAGGAAAAGTTCCATGCATATGATGTCTGGCAATCCGCTTCCGCTACCACCCATACTTCCAAGTGTACCGTATGCGGAAAAACCGAGACAATACCGCATGTCTGGAACGACGGCGTGGTTACCGCGGCGCCCACGGCCTCAAAAAGCGGAACGATTACCTATACCTGTCAGTTATGCGCTCACACAAAGACAGAAACGGTAACATACGAGCAGCTCAACGGCAACGACTATTCTGCCGGACGAAAACTTGCCGCCGCTTATAATCCGAACAGCGACCGCCAGTTCAAGATATACGGCGCTGCATATTCCGACGATGAATATTTCGCGGTTTACGGCGAATGTGCCAACGGTCTTGCGGTTCTTGGACAGACCGAGGACGGCAGCTGTTTTGCGGTAGATTCGACCGACGGCTGCTTTGGGCTTAGAATGAGCAGCAAAAAAGCAAATCTTGAAATAAATTACTCGCTTTGGTACAACGGCAAGCGTGTAGGCACGCCCACAACCGTTAAAACCGAGATTAAAACCTCCCCGTATGACACCAACGAGGACTGGAAAGCCATGTTAGGCTATGACAATCAGGGCTTCTTCTCCAAAATGCTGCCTTACTATACAAATGAAAAGCAGTTAAACGCTTCTGTTGCTTCTGCCGTTACAGATAAATTCAAAAGACGCGTGCAAGACCTTAAAACAATCGGCAACGGCTGCGAAATCATCTGCGTTTTGGCGCCAAGTGCTGTTACCACCTATCCCGAATTAGTTCCCGAAAAGTTTAAAAGGCTTAACAAAACAAGCTATTATGATCAGGTGGCGGATTGTTTATCCAAAGCCGGCGTTACGGTTATAAACCTGCGCAGCGCCTTTGAAAAGCATAAAAATGACGCACTTCCGCTCTTCAACAAGTATGACTCCCACTGGACAGATTACGGCGCGTATATTGCCTATGTAGAGCTTTATAACCATATTTCCAAAAAATTCCCCGCCGCCGCGCCTCGTAAATTCAGTGAATTTAAATGGGTTAGAGACTACTTTTTCGGTGGTGATATTCCTTCATATTTGGGTGTCGATACAAAACCCGCCAAGTATGTATTGGAGTACGGCGTAAGGCGCGATATGGCAAGCGATGCGCCACAGGTGATTAAAAATATACAAAGGTTCACCTCTTCCAAATCGGTTTCGTATGACGTGTACGGCAAGGACGTAACCGAGAAGAGAACATACAACACCTCAAGGCCGCAGCTTCCAAGCACTTGGGTAATTCGCAATTCCTTCGGTACCCAGATTTATGACCTGATTGCCGAGCGCAGCAACGTTTCCAACTTTAACCCGATTTTCGGATATAAGTACAGCAAGTCCGACTACGAAAAAGCAAAACCGGATTATCTTATCTATATATTCTCTGAATGGGAGTTTGAAAAGATTTTAAATAACTGATAATCTTTAAGGTTTCGCATAATAATCCGATAATCAAAAACAACCCCGTGCTTATAGCACGGGGTTTAACTTTAGGTTTTATTGTTTAAAGTACTCATGCGAACACTGAAATATGCTGATATTTTCAAGAATACGTATTGATTATTTCCTTTGCTATTACAACTTTGGGCGTGCAACGATCCATTGACTGCTTTTCAATATACCGGTTGGCGGTGGGTTCATCCATTTTAAGCTCGGATATTAGCAGCCACTTGGCGCGGTTGACTATTCTGATTTCCTCCATTTTCTCTTCAATAGAGAGGGTCTTCTTTTTGGATTTCCTAAGCCTTTCGCGGTAGCTTGACATCCAGTCAAGCGCGGTGGAAAGCATAGGCTTGGAGGTCGGTTTTTGAAGGGTCAATACACCGTGTTCCGCAACCTTTTGGTGTATTTCGGGATGGACTTCGGCACGCACCATAAGAAGCACAATACTGTCTTTGGAATTGCAGGTGTCAATGGCAAAACGCATGCCCTCATCGTCGGGAAGGGGGGAATTGATTATAATAAAATCAAAATCCCGCTCGGCAATTATTCTTTTTGCGGCGCTTATTCTGGAAACGTATTGCACAGGACAGTACCTGGACGGCGGGAGAAGAGCGGATACGGCATCGTTGAAGGTTTCGGATGCCGATACTATAAGAACACTGTAAACCTGTTCTTTAAGGCTCATTTGCTTCCCTCCTTATTCCTGTACTAAATTGTCTTATCTGTTGCAATATATGTCCAATATGGCGCTTGGAATGTATTCCTTTATAAAATCACTGTTTGCGGCGATAATGCAAGCCTCTTTAAGATTGCGGGGCAGTGTTTTATAGTTTGCAAGGGTTTGGGTGTCCGCTTTGTAGAGATTTAAGTCGGCCGCCTTTGGCAGCTCCAGCTTATTTTTAATGCCGTAAAGACCAGCGTAAATTACCAGCGCGAAAGCAAGATACGGATTTGCCGTCGGGTCGGGCGAGCGAAGCTCCGCGCGCCTGTATTTTCCGACCGCTGCGGGGATACGCACAAGCGGCGAACGGTTTTCGTTAGACCATGTGATATAAAGCGGCGCTTTGTTGACACCGAAACGCGCATAAGAATTTTCGGTGGGATTCAAAAACGCGGTCATCTGCTCCGACTTATCAAGGATTCCGGCGATAACGTAGCTTAAATTATCGGTTTTGTCAACAGACTTTACGGATATATTTATATGAAAGCCGTTGCCGGGTTTATTTTCAAGCGGTTTTGCGCTGAAATCGGCATGAAGGCCGTTTCTGTGCGCCACCGTTCTTACGACGGTCTGAAACGTAACTGCATTATCGGCGGCGGTTAAAGGATCCGAATAACGAAAATCAATTTCGTTTTGTCCCGGCCCTTCCTCATGGTGGGAGCTTTCGGGGAATATGCCCATCTGCTCAAGGGTCAGGCATATTTCGCGGCGTATATTCTCCCCCTTGTCGTCGGGGGCAATGTCCATATATCCGGCTTCATCATACGGCTCAAGGGTGGGTTTGCCGTTTTCGTCCAGCTTAAACAGATAAAACTCCTGCTCAGCTCCGAAGGAGAAATGGTAGCCTTCCTTTTCGGCCGTTTCCACCGCCTTTTTAAGGATATTCCGTGTGTCACACTCGAAGGGTCTTCCGTCAGGATAGGTAATGCTTGAAAACATACGTATAACCTTCCCGTGCTCCGGTCGCCACGGAAGCAAAGACAGCGTTTCCGGATCGGGACGAAGCAAAAGGTCGGAATGGGTTTCGTCCCCAAATCCTTTGATAGCCGAAGCATCAAAGGCGATTCCGTATTCAAAAGCGCGCGGCAATTCTTCGGGCATTATTGAAATGTTCTTCTTTCTTCCGAAGACATCACAAAAGGCAAGACGTATAAATTTTACGTCCTCTTCCGCCACATATTGCAATACTTCTTCCTTTGAGTACTTCATATCATTCAACCTCTCTTCTTAATTTGCCACATACATTTGTTTGTACGGGTTTTTACTGTCTGGTGTTACAACAGTAAAGGGAGAATTTAAAATCTCGTTTATATCATATCCGAATAATTCGCAAAATTCGGAAACATAGCTCTTTAACTCCTCCAAATCCTCGTCATTTACGGGTCGGGCGGTTACCTGAGCCGGAAAGTCAATTTCTTTGCAGTCGGACCGTAAGAACATTTTGCCGCCGTGCATACCGGTGCAGGGGAAATGACCCACAATCTTTTTGTCCTTTATTCCAAGTCCCAAAACGACTATTACGCCGCCTGCCAGATATTCGCCGAGAAAGCTGCCGGACGTGCCGCCGATTACCATGACCGGAAATTTATCCTTATATGCCTTCATATGTATGCCGGCGCGGTATCCGGCATTACCTTTTACGAAAATTTTGCCGCCCCGCATGGCGTAGCCCGCCGCATCGCCTATGTTGCCGTGAACGATTATTTTGCCGTTGTTCATGGTGTCTCCCACAGCATCCTGAGCGTTTGCGTTTACTGTTATAACGGCACCGTTAAGATAGGCACCCAGTGCGTTGCCGGGAACGCCGTTTATTGTAATAAAGCGGTCGGCCATTCCTGCGGCAATAAAACGCTGGCCGCAGCAATTGTTGATTGTAATATTGCCGGTTTTTTTACGGATTTTTTGGTTCAGAGTTTTATGATCAAGCTCTTTTGCATTTATTACCATAAATTATACCACACCTCCGAACTTTTTTCTACGAATTTCTTGCGAAAATGCCGCAGAAGTCGCATATTTTTTTAGAATCTCAAAATTTACTGTGTCAAGCGGCGTTCTTTCCCTTATAAGCGAAGTGTAAATACCCGTACGCTCAGTATCGCCTATTATGATAAAGCCCTTTAAATAGCCGTCCTTTGTAAAAAGCCGCTTTAGTCCGTGTTCGCTTTTTTCTTCGTGGATTTGGCCTTCATAGCTGCCGGCAGTCATTAAATGAAGCCCGAAGAAGCCGATGGAGTTCATCGGAATGGCTTTGTCAAAGACCTCGTCGCCGCCGGCCATATTGACCCCCGCGGTGTGTCCCTGCATATAGGCATTGGGTAATAGCGCCAGCACCCGCCTGCCGCCGATGGTAATATCATTGCCCTCGGTACAATCCCCTGCGGCGAAAATATCCGAAATGCTTGTTTCCATTCGGTCGTTTACGATAATGCCGCGGTTTACCTCGCCGCCGATATTCTTTAAAAGCTCGGTATTCGCCCGCACGCCTACGGCAAGAACTAAAAGATCAAAATCCACTCTTTTTCCGCTTTGCATTAAAGCTGAGTTCCCCTCAAAGCTTACGGCAGTGTCGGAGAGCATAAACTTAATACCGTTTTGCTCAAGGTGGCTTTGAATTATTTTTGCACATTCATGGTCAAGAATGCTTGAAAGCACCCTGTCGGCAAGATCACAGACCGTAATGCTTGAGACAATGTGCCGAAGTCCTTCGGCGCATTTAAGGCCGATAAGACCCGCGCCGACAATAAGCACCTTTGTTTTTTCATTGACCGCTGATTTTATTGCCAGCGCATCATCCAAGGTTAAAAAGGAGAATTTATGCTCCACGGTTTCAAGCCCTTTAAAAGGGGGAACAAACGGGGAAGAGCCGGTCGCAACACAAACCGTTGTGTAATCAAGCGCCGTACCGTCGTCAAGTATCACCTTTTTTGATAGGTTGTCGATTGAAACCGCACGTTTTCCATATAAAACAGTGCAGTTCATTCTCTCATAAAAATCCGGGCTTCTGTAATTCATGCGTTCCAAATCGGTTTTGTTTTCAAGGAAGTATGAAATAAGCGGGCGGGAATACACATGGTGCTTTTCTTCGGACACGACAATGATTTTGCCCTCTTTATCCATCTTTCTTATTCCTTCAATACAGCCTACGGCGGCAACGCCGTTTCCTATAATTACATACTGCTTCATCATGTCTACCCCCGTTCCTCAAAAATAATCGCCCTGTTGGGACAGCCCTTTGCGCAGGCCGGCTCCCCGAAGGAGTTGTTAAGGCAAAGCTCGCACTTTTGCATAACTCCGTTCTCTGAAGGGGAAACGGCGCCGTAAGGGCATACCAGAACACAGGTCAGACAGCCGATACATTTGCTTTGGTCTATCTGCACCACACCGTCCTTTTTGGAGATTGCCCCGGCAATACAGCTTTTAACGCAAATTGGGTCGCAGCAATGCCTGCATGAAACCGCAAAGGATATTTTATCATCGCCCTCTATATGAATACGCGGGAAAATGGGCTTACCTTTAAGGGCGGTCATATCCTTCAATCCCGAATTGGCAAAAGCGCAGTTGTATTCGCAAAGGTGGCAGCCAAGACACCATTCTTCATTTACATATACACGTTTCATAACTATCCCTCACTCACCGGCATGCGAAATACCAAGTATTTGGAGTTCCTTTTCGGTCATACCGACACCTCGAAGCATCAGACGGTTTCCGCGCAGGGACTCTATCGAGTTGATTCCCATGCCGCCCATTAGTTCTTTTATCTCATGCCGCCATGCGGTCATCAGATTTTTAAGGCGTTCGCTTCCTATGTCGGGATTAAGACGCTTTACAAGCTCGGGGCGCTGTGTCGCAATACCCCAGTTGCATTTGCCGCTTTGACAGGTACGGCAAAGATGGCATCCGAGAGCCAAGAGCGCGGCGGTCGCCACATAACAGGCATCAGCGCCTAAGGCAACGGCCTTTACAACATCGGCGGCCGAGCGGATTGAACCGCCCACAACAAGAGAAACGTTGTTGCGTATACCCTCATCACGAAGCCGCTGATCCGCGGCGGCAAGCGCCAGTTCTATCGGGATACCGACATTGTCCCTAATCCTTGTGGGAGCGGCTCCGGTACCACCCCTAAAGCCGTCTATGGCGATTATATCGGCGCCGCTACGGGCAATTCCCGAAGCTATTGTCGCGATATTATGTACCGCCGCAACCTTGACGATAATCGGCTTTTTGTATTCGGTAGCCTCTTTAAGGGAGAATACAAGCTGGCGCAGATCCTCAATCGAGTAAATATCATGGTGCGGGGCAGGGGAAATAGCGTCCGACCCTTCCGGGATCATGCGGGTACGGGATACGTCGCCGACAATTTTGGTGCCCGGCAGATGTCCTCCGATACCCGGCTTTGCGCCCTGACCCATTTTGATTTCAATGGCGGCGCCCGCTTTTAAGTACGCCTCATGTACGCCGAAGCGGCCGCTTGCAACCTGAACAATGGTATTTTCACCGTAGCAGTAAAAATCCTCATGCAGTCCGCCTTCGCCGGCGTTATAAAGGATTCCAAGTTCGGTTGCGGCGCGCGCAAGGGAGGCGTGGGCATTGTAGCTTATGGAGCCGTAGCTCATGGCCGAAAACATAACCGGCATTGACAGCTCAATCTGCGGCGGAAGCTCGCACTTTAATTTACCGTTTTCGTCACGCTCTATTTTATCCGGCTTTTTGCCCAGAAAGACACGTGTTTCCATCGGTTCGCGAAGCGGGTCTATGGACGGGTTTGTAACCTGCGAAGCGTTTATAAGTATTTTATCCCAATATACCGGCATCGGTTTCGGGTTGCCCATTGAGGATAGCAGCACCCCGCCGCTGTTGGCCTGTTTGTATATTTCTTTAATTGTTTCGTCCTGCCAGTTGGCGTTTTCACGAAATTGGCAGTCGCTTTTTACGATTTTAAGCGCCCTTGTAGGACAAAGGGATACGCAGCGGTGGCAGTTTACACATTTGCTTTCATCTGCTACCATAACGCCATTTTCTTTGTCAAAGCTATGTACTTCATTGGCACATTGTCGCTCGCATACACGGCAGGCAATACAGCGTTTTTCGTTTCTTATAACCTCAAATTCCGGATAAATAAATTCTATGCCCATCAATATGCACCCTCCTTTACCTTTACTATTACCGGCTCGCCGCCCGCGGGAGCCCAGACATTTTCCGCGCTCGGCTCTATGACACGAATTGCGGCCTCTTCGCTGGCGACAAATACCCTGTCGTCCTTTTCACCAACCACCATTGAACGAAGTTTCAGTCGGTCATTAAGTGCCATAAGGCCTCCGTTAAAGCCGAGAACTATCGAGAAGGGGCCGGTAATCAACAAACTCGGGAAAATCGTGCGAAGATATGTGTATTTGTTTTTGCTTTCAAGATCGTCGGATTTTTCAATGGTGTTCCAAAACGGTGCGGCTACAACGCTTGCCGCTTCTTCGAATGTCAGCCCTTGAATCCTTATAAGATAGTCCATTATATATGTGATTACTTCGGTGTCGGTTTGAAGGTTACATTTATAGCCAAACATTTCAATAAAACGGCGGTTGGCATCATAGGAGGAAATTTCCCCGTTGTGTACAACTGACCAGTCAAGCAATGTAAAGGGGTGAGCGCCGCCCCACCAGCCGGGAGTATTTGTCGGATAGCGGCCGTGCGCCGTCCAGCTGTAACCCTCGTAATCCTCTAATTTATAAAAGATGCCGACATCCTCAGGGAAGCCGACCGCCTTAAATGTACCCATATTCTTGCCGCTGGAAAAGACATATGCGCCCTTCATTTCGGTGTTGATTTTCATCATTGTTCGGGCTACAAATTCCTTTTCGTCAAGCTGAAGGTTTGCAAGAACTGATTTTAAGGGGGTTACAAAGTATCTCCAAATAATCGGTTCGTCGGTAATTTCCCTGATTTTTCTGGTTGGAATAATTTCGGATTTTACAATTTCAAAGTGCTCTTTTAAGAAGACCTCGCACTCCTTGCGGGTGGGACGGTCATCAAAGAACATATGCAGTGCGTAAAAATCCTTGTATTCGGGATATATGCCGTACCCTGCGAAACCGCCGCCAAGTCCGTTGGAACGGTCGTGCATAGGCTTCATGGCATCTATGATTATTTTGCCGGACATTCTTTTTCCTTCTTTTGAAATAACTGCTGCAATAGCACATCCGGATGGGATACGTACCTGACCTTCTCTTTTCATACGGTTCTTCCTTTCGGGTAAATTAACAAGAAAAAGGCGCTCACTTCACGCAGATAATTTCTGCATGAAATGAACGCCTTTGCTCAATATAACGAATTATAATTCATTTTTTGTCGATTGTCAAGATTAAAAAAAGGGGATATTTTGAAAAAAAATTAAAAAATGGGTTGACAAATTTTTTTTCGAGGTGTATAATCCATTGAGTAAAGGCAAAGGCGTCTTGGGTTTCGGGCTCAATGACGCTTTTTTGTTAGTCTGAACAATTTATTTCGTGGGATTAAGAAAACGGCGTTACGGTTTAGGCGTCATTATATTTAGTTTTTCTTAATTTCCGCATTGAGGAGGAAACTTTAATGTCTTATGTTGATGAAGTAATTGAGCAGGTGATTGAAAAGAACCCCAGCCAGCCTGAATTCCACCAAGCGGTCAAGGAAGTTCTTGAATCACTTCGTCCGGTGGTCTATGCCAATGAGCAGGCATACAGACGTGATGCTTTGCTTGAGCGAATCGTAAATCCGGAAAGGCAAATTGTCTTTCGTGTACCGTGGGTTGACGACAAGGGTCAGGTACATGTAAATACAGGATACCGTGTTCAGTTCAACAGCGCTATCGGACCGTATAAGGGCGGTATCAGGCTTCATCCCTCTGTAAACCTTGGAATTATTAAATTCTTAGGCTTTGAACAGGTATTTAAAAATTCACTTACCGGTCTTCCGATCGGCGGAGGCAAGGGCGGTTC
>JBMNVM010000050.1:0-10100 GCA_050946805.1 Acutalibacteraceae bacterium
TTCTAAAAAAGGCTGTCGCTAATTAATACGGCAGCCCTTTTAATTTTATTCAATTTGTTTTCCTAAAAACGATGCGGCTACTGTAGCAAGCTTAATGTCGGCTTCGGTAGCGTCATTTTCTTCAGCGCGGCCTATAAATACAACGACACCGTTTACGTCGCCGGCATTAATAATCGGCACCGCAACTCTGATTGTATAGTCAACACCCTCCAGTGCCGGACGCAGGTCGTTGCCGGTGAAATTAACCGCACGCCGTTGCTCCATTATTTCTTCCAAATTGGAAGTAATTCTGCGCTCAATTACCTGTTTTTTGGATATTCCGCCCGCGGCAATACAGTGATCCCTGTCGCATATTATAACCGGAAGTGTCGCGGCCTCCGCCAGAGCTTCGGCATACTGTCCGGCAAATACCGACAGCTCACCAATGGGTGAATATTTTTTGAAAATTACTTCGCCCGAATTTGTAAATATTTCTAAAGGATCGCCTTCCCTGATACGCATTGTACGCCTTATTTCCTTAGGTATTACAACACGTCCAAGGTCGTCTATTCTTCGAACAATTCCTGTCGCTTTCATATATAAATCCCCTTCTAATTTAAGTCGTATTGTTATTATCTGTTAAATGGGGGAATTTATTCTTGATATTTAATTTTTAACCTAAAAATATACTGAATTGGAAAATAAAAAATTTTGCGATTTTATTCTTTTGTATTCGGTTTTATTCCAAACCCGACAGATAAAATATAATTTATTTCCGTGCATTAACCTGATGCCTTCCGAATATAAAATATGCGGCCGAATGGCCGCATGTTTTATAAATCTTTATCCAAGCAGTACGTCCGATATCAACATCACGCAAAAGCCGACTAAAAGGGCGTATGTGGCGCCCCGCTCATTCCCATGGGAGTGGGTTTCGGGTATCATCTCATCACTTACGACATAAAGCATTGTGCCGCCCGCAAATGCCAAAGCAAATGGCAGTATAGCCGAAGAAACAGTTACGCCGAAATAGCCAACAAAGGTACCGAACACCTCTACCAATCCGGATATAAGTCCGCACAAAAATGCCCTTTTTGCGCTGACCCCCGCCGACATCAAAGGACCGATGATAACCATTCCCTCGGGTATGTTTTGCAGGGCTATACCGCCGGCTATTAAAAATGCGTCGGATATGTTTCCGGTTCCAAAGCCCACACCGGCCGCAATGCCTTCAGGAAGGTTGTGTATTGCTATTGCGGTTACAAAAAGCAATACCTTGCTTAAATTGGCGTTGTTATGCTGCTCGGTATCACCCATGAACTTATGAAGATGTGGGACCACCTTATCAATTAAATTAAGGCACAAAGCACCCGCGAAAATGCCTGCCACGGTGGTTATAAGCCCGTACTTCCCGCCATATTCCAAAGAGGGGAGTATAAGGCCGAATATGGTGGCCGAAAGCATTATTCCGGCCGCAAAGGACAGGACAATGTCCGAAAATTTATGTGAAATTCCCTTAAACAAAAAGGCAATTAGAGAACCTAAAACCGTAGCACCGCCAACACCGAGTGCTGTTATCAAAACTATTACCATAAACGCTTCCCCTTAATTTTTAAATATCTGATGGTTTTAAATTATTTTGTTCGACTGACTATAAACGGCTCTTTGTTTAATGCAGGTTAAATCAATTCAACTATTAACGCCAAATTACCTCTTTTGCCCCCTGTTGCCCTGTGCGAGTGAAGGTCGTTGTGGTTACAGCAGGTGCATATATCGGTTACGTCAATTTTTTCGGGGTCGATGCCGGCTTCGATTAATATGCGGCGGTTGGCTTCAGCCAAATCAAGCATATACCTGCCGTTTTCCTTTTTAAAGAAAAGATTTTCAAGCTCTGAAAAACCGGCGTTTTTAAATTCATTGTATACCGGATCGTCAACCTCATAACAGCATTTTCCGATACAAGGGCCGATGCCTGCAATAATATTTTTCATATTGCAGCCAAATTCGTCTGCCATTTTCTTTACCGTAACGGCGCCGATACGCTTTACTGTTCCCCTCCAGCCCGCATGGGAGGTGGCTATAACACCCTCTACGGGGTCGCAGAAAACAAGTGGAGTACAATCAGCATACTGGGTAACAAGCGCCACGTTGCGACAGTTTGTGATGAGTCCGTCCACATCCGAAAAGGAGGGTTTATATATCCCCGTGCCCCTATGCGATTCATTTACTATTACCACATTATCTGTATGTGTCTGTCGGCTTAAAACAAGGTTTTTAGGGTCTGTGCCTATTGCCGAACAAAGTATTCTGAAATTTTCCAAAACATTTTCCCTGCTTGTGTCCTTGTTAAAGCCCAAATTCATTGTAGCGCAGTCGCCGGTGCTGACCCCGCCGTGGCGGGTCGAAAATAAATGCCGCACCTGTTCGCATGCCAAAAGTTTTGGAAACTGTATATAACATAACTGTCCCTGGCGGACGATTTTCAAGCGATTGCTCTTCATTTGCCTTCTCCTATTATTTCGCTGTAAAGTTTAGAGGAATTTTTTACAAGACGTGCGCGATATTCGCCGCCGTAGTTATCCCTTACATATGTCAGTGCCTGTTTCATAAGAGGCGGGCGCTCATCTACCGAATGAGTGTCGGTAGCAAGCACTGTGAATAAATTTTCTTTTAAAATGCTTTTTATAGTGCGTTTATAAAAAGGTGTAAAAACCGAAAGAGCATTAATCTGCACGGGAATTTTTTCGGTCTTTGCAAAGGTAATTAAATTTTTGAAATTGCGCGCTTTACCGTAACGCTCTATATGCGCTATGATCGGGATGATGCCCGAATTTGCTTTCAAATCATTTATATCCTCAAAGAGTCCGTTATTAATATCAGGGTCGGTAAGCTCCAAAAGCAAATATTTAGAATCGTTAAGGCAAAGCTTACAAAGCCCTTCCGAATTGCCTATGCCCCTGTAATAAAGCATTTCGCAGCCGGGATAAATTAAAGGCAGCTTTTTCCCCTCGATTTCCTCTTTTAATTGTCTAAAAGCTTCGCCGGTGGCAAACAGGAAATCCTCATAGGTTGTTTCAAGCGGATAAAAATGAGAGGTTGCTACCGCGGATGAAATACCGCTTTTTTTCATCATTTTAAGAAGTTTAATTGACTCCTCCAAATCCTTGGCTCCGTCATCAATGCCGGGGAGGATGTGAGTATGAATATCAAAAAACACGGTATCACCCCTCTTTTTGAATTATAAAGTTATTCCCACAACGATTGCTTCGTTATGGGAATAGTTTTCTTATTTGTATCCGTAATTATAATAATTTTTCCTATAATACTTGTAATATTTCCTTTTTTCGGCGCCGGAACCGTTAATCACCGTACCCAAAAGCTTTATATTCAACTGCTTAATGTGGGACAGCGAGTTTTTGAATGAAGCAAAGGTTGTAACTCCGGCCCTGACGATAAGAACCAGACCGTCGCACTTCTGTGCCACCGCCAGCGAGTCCGAAACGATATTAACGGGCGGCGTGTCAATTATAATATAATCGTACTTTTGGGACAACTCATCAAGCAGGCGGTCAAAAGCGGCAGAGCTGTAAAGCTCTGACGGATTTTCGGAAACCGTTCCGGAGGTTAAAACATCCAGATTATCGCTGTATTTTTGTACAGCCTCCTCAAGGGTTGCCGTTCCGGCAAGAACATCGGTGCAGCCCTTTTCGTTTTCAAGATTTAATTTTTTGTTTATGGTAGGACGACGTACGTCAGAGTCGAGCAATATAACCTTTTTGTTAAGCTGGGAAATAGTAATTGCAATGTTTACCGATGTTGTGGATTTACCTTCCGAAATATTGGGGCTTGAAAAAGCTATTATCTTGCCACCTGTCTCACTTAATATAGACATCAGGTGAATACGAATATTCTTGTACGCCTCTACAACGGCAAAGGGAACCTTGTTAGGCATATTTTTGCCGATAAGCCGGACATTGTCATAGGTTTGGTAATAACCCTTTTTGTGTTTATTTTGTGTTTCAACGCTATTATCGGGATTGTTGGTCTGGGACTCTGCTATCGGCTGTTTGCTTTTCAGTTTTTTAAACATTATTTGTTTCCTCCGTAGCTGTAATGTCCGTAACGACCATAATACCGATAATATCTATCTTCTTTTCCCTTTGCGCTTGAGAAATCCGGAACAATGCCGATTACAGGAACATCAAAACGTTGCTTAAAGCTTTCTTCGTCCCTGATGACAGTGTCGGCGGAATAGATAAGGAAAATTATAACATAAACTACCGCCGCACCTAAAATGGCTGCAATAAACATAACCGTTGAGGCGTTAAGCTGAGCTTGGTTTGCATAGTCGGCATGGGTAACCGCCGTAGCCACATTGGGAACATATGAAGATATATAATCCGGGGCAGTATCCAAATATTTGTTTACGAGGCTTACTGCCTCTTCCCTGCTTGTGGAAGTGAAGGATATATCAATGAAAAGAGATCTTTCGCTTCTTCTTCTGATAGAAATTTTTGATTTCAGTTGAGTAAAGGTATATTTATTAGCAATATCCTTGGAAAGCTGCTTATATATTCCCGGTGTATCCAAAATATCTTTAACTGTTTCAACAAAGTTAAGCGACGCTACAATATCAGCGTTCTGAAGCGGGTCCGACTGGTCGACATTAGTACCGTCCGAAATAATTGCGCCGTTGGTAACACAAATAGATCCTGTAGCAGAATATTGCGGTTCGGTAAAATACTTTGAATATGCGTATGCTGCGGTTGCGGCAATCACTGCGCCAAGCAGAATTGCAACAAAATGCTTTGCGGCAATTTTCAGCATGAAAAAAATATTAAAAGTATCCAAAATACACCCTCAATTCAAGTTGAAATAAATTAGTATCACATTTTTCTCTAATTATACAATAATTGACACCAAAAAACAAGTGTTATTTTGTCCTTTGGGCGTATAATTTATTTAATGTTTTATATGAATCAAACACTTCATTGTATTGCTTATAAGAACAGCTGTAAACCTCTGTTATCAAGGCTGCGTTATAGTTTACCGAATCAAGAAATCTGAAAAAATCTTTAAAATCAAAACTGCCGTTCCCTGGCAGCAGACAGTCGCCCGCAACCGAATGATCGCTGATATGGAAATGCTTGATGTTTTCTGAAAACTCTCGAATTAACTCAAGTGGAAGGTAACCGCAGCGGATACTCTGCTTTATATCAAAGCAAAACTCCGCTTCATCCCCTAAAATATCACGCATGGAAGATAAAAACTCCATATCCCCCGAACGGTAGTTGACAACATTCTCCTGAAGCACCGAAACACCGTTTTTGCGGGTTTGCTCCTTTAAGAGCATATATCTTTCACAGTATTCCTCATCGCTTAAAATTCCGTTCTGCTTGCCGCCGTGCATTATGATATACGGAGCGCCAAGCCTTGCCGCAATTTCGGAATAGCGACGATATTGCTCTAAAGATTCATAAAAACGACGCTCATAGGCCGAAAAAATCATAAAGGATTCCGCCAAAGACATGGTGGGATGAATGGCGGCAATCTTCATGCCGTAATCTTCTTTAATCTTTAGGAGAATATCTATAAAGCTCTCTTTAAGTTCAGACTCTGCATTGAAAAAAATCTCACACAATTTCACTCCGGCTTTGCCGATTTCCTCTAATGCCAACTCCGTTTCCAACGGGTAAAAGCATGATGTTGAAATTCCCAGATTCATAAATTTTCCTCCGATGGGGTTACGAAAACCGTTTTGTTTGTGGTATAAACCACCATTCCGGGCTTTGCCGAATTAGGCTTTTTTACATATTTTACAGGCGTGTAGTCCACGGGAACTTGTGAAGAATTGGCCGCCTTTGAGTTTTTGGCCGCAAGGGCTGCCGCTTTTAATATCGTTTCGTCCGACAGTTCTTTGCCGCCGCAGAACACTACAACGTGGGAGCCGGGCATACCCTTGACATGAAACCACATATCGTTCTTTGAGGCAAGCTTTGTTGTTATGTAGTCGTTCTGGGTATTATTTTTGCCTACCAGTATTCTATACCCCTCTTTTGAAAAATATTCCATATACTTATAAGGGGCGTTTTGGCGCTTCTTTTGCTGTGCGGGTCTTTTAATATAGCCGGTGTTTGCAAGCTCCTCGCGGATTTCGTCTATCTCGGAGAGTGTGGTGCAGCGCGAAATGCTTTCAAGCACCGATTCAAAATACAAAAGCTCTTCACGGTCTTTTTTTGTAAGCACCGTCAGCGCCTGCTCGGCCGAATAGGTTTTTTTATAATCCTTGAAATACTTATCCGCGTTTTTTGATGGTGAGAGTGCGGGATTAAGCGGAATTTTTATCTTTGCCAGGTTTTCGTCATAATAGTTTTCAACCTCGGCAAATTCCTGTCCGGACTTTATTTTGTAAAGATTCGCTTTTAAAAGCTCCCCGTAAATGCGTAATTTTTCACGGTTTTCGCATTTTTTGAGCTCCAAAAGCCGAAGGGAAAGTCGCTTTTCGGTTCGGGCATAGAGGTTTTTTACAAGGCGGACTATATCATGCGCCGCCGCGTTTATTCTGGCGGCATTCTCTTTTGAAGAATAAAACTCATCTAAAAGAATGCAGAAGGAGTTGATTTCAACTACCCGAAACTCGCCGCCGTACTGGGAAATATTTGTGTAGGAATACTCGAGCGGTTCCCCGTTCTTTTTGTACACAATTACCGGTCTGCCGTCATTTTTAAGATCATAAAGGACGTCCGATAAAGCCCTTTCAAGGCCGATGGAGGCGGCTTTGTACTCTATTTCCCGGCATACAAGTGGTGAAAAACCGTCAATTTTTTTAAGCAGCTTTTCGGAAATTGAAAGGTCATTTCCCTGTAATTCATTTAAAATCCTTTCAATCTCACATTCAAGCGGATTTAGCTTGCCGGTTGCCGGAGGGTATTCATAAACCGTGCCGGGAAGAATTAGCCGCTTGGCCGTTTCCACATCGCTGTGGCGAAGGGCATCAATAATCCTGCCGTCCTCACGCAGGAGTATGACGTTTGACTGGTTGCCTAAAAGCTCGCAAACAAGCCTGTAATTTTCGGTGTCCCCAAGCTCGTTTAAGGCTGAAAATGAAAACTCGGCTATGCGTTCAAGAGACGGCTGATATATACCGATAAGCCGCGCGGAAGAGAGGTATTTTCTAAGCAGCATGCAAAAATTAGGCGGTGTGGCGGGATTTTCATACTTATTCTCGGTAAACTGTACCCTGGCGCCGCCGGGACGTAAATTTATGTAAAGTCTTTTAGCAAAACCTTTTTTACGCAACAAAAACACCAGCTCGTCCCTTGATGGCTGGTATATTTTATCTATGTGCGAATCAATGTCGGAACGCAGCTCCGCTAAGGTTTTGTAAAGGAAGCCTCCGTCAAAAGCCATAATCAGTTCACCGTACTAATCGCCTTTAGAAAGCAGCCGGCTTAAAGCTTCAAAGGCGGTTTTATAATATTCAAATTCTTCTTTTTTGTCGGTTCTGTCTTTTAAAGCAGTCATGCTTTGACAGCAGCGCTGTTGCTGCTTTTTTAAATAAAAAATTCCGGCTTCGCAATTCGGCTTTACAAGCCCCGCAAAGAAAAAGTAAGGTTCCTGCCGGAATATCTCACCTGTATAGCGGCACAGCATTATAGAATAAACCTTACCGTTTTCCAAAACAGGTATCTCCTTTATAATATCAAACCCGTTTTCGGATAAGTACAAACGCAAAAGGTCGGGAGAAGTGGTCGGCTGCAAAATAAAGTTAACATTTTTATCCTTGGCTATATGACCGCCTTGTTCCAATATTGCCGAAATGGCCTCGCCACCAATACCGGCAATAATCACGGTGTCAACCTCTCCCGCCTTGATTTTTGATAATCCGTCGCAAAGCCTTAGCTGAATGTCGTGCACCCCTGCCGCGGTGATATTCGCCGCCGCGCGATTTAAAGGCTCCTTATTAATATCAGTTGCGATTACGGTTTTGCACCTTCCGGACTTTTTTAAAAAAATAGGAAGATAAGCATGGTCGGTGCCGATATCGCAAACCTTGGCGCCATGGGGTACCAAATCCGCTATTAAATTCAGCCTTAAACTTAATTTGCGCATTTATTTATTTTCAAAATATTTATTGAGCTTTTCAAGCAGCTCATCACAGTCGGTACCGTGAACCATGCATGCCTGCTCGATGGTTTCCCCTCTCGAAGCGGGGCAGCCGAGGCAGTGCATACCAATTTCAAAGAAATATTCGGCACAGCCGCTGTCAATATCAAGAACTTCTCCGATAAGCATATCCTTAGTTATTTTCATAAACTATTCTCCTTAATTAAAATAATTCTGTGTTTTTGGATAAATCTTTTCTATTGTGATTGTATAATTTGCGGTTATCAAGCGCCCAAATTCTGCCGGAAAACTCGTCCGGCTCGGCCGCGGACAGCGCTTCCCTCATGGCATAAACACGAGAGTCCATAAGGTCAAGCTCGCTTAATAGTTCGGCTTCGATAAACATGGGTCTCACTGCGGCGCCGAACTCCGGCTCCCCGTGATGGGACAGGCACATATGCTCAAGCAGCATTGCCGTCTTTTGACTGATGCCTAAACTTTCGGCGTATTTGCCAATACTCATGGCACCCATTACAATATGACCCAAAAGATTGCCGCTTACGGTATATCCTGCCGCAATACCCGACTCCGCGACCTCGAACTCCGAAAGCTTTGCGATATCGTGAAGCATTGCGCCGGAAATAAGGAGCTCCTCGTCTATAAAGGGATATATCTGTGAAATTTTCTGCGCCAATCGTACAATGGACAAGGTGTGGTACAACAGCCCGCCACGCACCGCGTGGTGCAGCTTGTATGCGGCCGGCCAGTATAGCAGGTTCTTGCGGTTATCCTCAAGAATCGTGCTGACAAGCAGCTTTAGCTCCGGATCGGTAAAATTATTTGCGATTTTTAACAGTTCGTTGAACATTTCTTCGCCCGAATAAGCCGCCGTTTTTACAAAATCGGCAGGGTTTACACCGTCCTCTTCGGTAACGTGGCGTATTCGGTCAACCTTTAGCTGGTCAACACCATTGTACGGAGCTATGCTTCCTCTTATTTTTACCAGATCGTTTACCTTGTATTCGCCGTGCTGCTCTTTTGAATAGCGCCAAAGTTTAGCATTTATTTCGCCGTCCTTGTCGCCCAGCATCATATCAAGATAACTGTCGCCTTTTGAGGTGGTTTTACAGTCGATGCTTTTAATAACGCAAAACCCTTCTACAAGACCGTTATTATCAAGTGGAGTGAAATTCATATTACTTGTCCTTTACTTTTTTGTCTTTAAATTATTATATAATATTTGCCGAATTTATTCAAGAAGGATTAAGCTTATTTCAGACTGTTTAACCTTTGGATCTGCTTTTTGTCCATGTATATGGTGAGAAAAGCAGCAATAAGGGATAAATTTCAAGCCTTCCCAAAAGCATGGCTATGGAAAGCGTAACCTTTGAAACATAAGAATATCCTGCGTAGCTGGCGGCGGGGCCGACAGCATCAAAGCCGGGTCCCACGTTATTAAAGCACGCAATCGCAGCCGAAAGATTTGTTTCTATGCCAAATATATCAAAGCTTAAAATTATTAATATAATCATAAAGCAGAAGACGTAAATTGCAAGATAGCTTAAAACCCCGTATACCGTTGCAGCATCTACGTTTTTACCCTCAAAGCGGATGGATTCAGATGAACGCGGATGTAACAAATGCTTTAGATTAGCCTTGATTTGTTTGAAAATAAGTATAACCCTTGACAATTTAAATCCGCCCGCCGTGGAACCGGCACAACCGCCAATAAACATTAAAATCAGCAGTATCATTTTCGAAATACCCGGCCAGAGGTTAAAATCATCAGTGGCATAGCCGGTAGTGGTTATAATTGTTGACACTTGAAATGCCGCATGTCGAAGTGAGGATGAAAATGTACTGAATTTTTCGGAAGTGTTGTATATATTAACGGTTATCACTGCCGAAGCAGCCGTTACTATGCCGATGTATGTCCACAATTCCTCACTTTTTAAGACCGACTTTATCTTGCGCAAGAGGATTAGATAGTATAGATTAAAATTTATTCCGAAAAT
>JBMNVM010000051.1:0-10031 GCA_050946805.1 Acutalibacteraceae bacterium
TGAACATGCGTATTTCCCTGCTTTCTCTTATCCGTCTGATTTAGGTGGATTTTCGTTGTCGGAATTTTCTAAATCGGCTGCCGGTGCCGGTTTTTTATTGCCAACCAGCAAAAAGATTATCAAACCGATACATACAAGCAGCACCGAACCTAAAACTGCAAAAGCTATTATAAATCCTCTTTTTGTTTTCTTTGAAGCCTTTGAGCGATTTTAGAATCAGCCTCGCCGGCAGTCGCTTTCTTATTTGATTTAATGCCTGATGATGTAGAGTTTTTGTTATCAAATAAGCTTGTTGGGTCAGCACTTTGATTAATGGAAGATGTATCAGTATTCGAAGCGCTGCTTGCCGTTTGTGCGAAGGTAGAACTGGTTGCGCTCGAAGTTATTTTGGAAGAAAAGATACTCGAACTGTTTTCTGTGGTTGTACTGCTGCTTGATGTACTTCTTTGCTCACTATACGGGGTTAAATCCATTTCCACACTCGGAATTTCAGGGCCGCTGTAAACCCCGAATTTTTCATACATCTGCGAGAAATTTACAACCTCTACATCCTTTTCCTTAATATAATCAAGTATCTGTATCAGCACTTCCCTGCTTGCAATATTCCCCCATCCGCTGCCGAACTGATGGGCGGATAGCACTAACCAATCATTTTTCGAAATGGCGTTGTCGATATACTTCTTGGCATCGTTAAATGTTGATGGCCATTGTCTTGGAATGGAGTACTGGGGCGAAATGCCGTAGTTATTTGAGTATTTATAATATCTGCGTGTAATATTTTCCACAAAAGCCTTGTCGGCATATCCGGTGCAGCCGTTACTGCAGCCCACCTGAATAATACCGCCGACCTTAAACCCGTTTTTGGTTAGAACCTGATAGGAACGGCGAAATTCACTGTCAATGCCGCTTTCGTTATAAACCGCGTTGCTGCAAGTGGTAATATCCCGGTCTTTAAACGCACTTTCCGATGTGACGGCAACATGGCTGTAGCCGTGGGAAAGAATCTCTCCTCCCGCATCCTGAATTTTGTGAAGAACCTGAGCGAGAGAGCTTTTATAGCCTGATCTGTCAGGGTCAACATCCCTTGCGATAATGGCGCAGGTCATGGGATAATCATATTGCGAAAATACGTCAAAACATTCCTCGGTAAAGGGCATTCTGCCATCGTCAAACAAAAAGGTTATGTAAGGCTTGTCAAACGGCTTCCAATAAAAGTCATTATTCGCGGCAACTGCCGGAACTGCAGCCGATGTAAATGCAATAATCATAAAACTTACGCAAACCAATATAGCAAAAATTCTTTTAATCATAAATACTCCTAATGCCGTAGTTTTCAGAAAAACCGTTTTTAATACCTTCGTATTTTACCTGTGCCGAAATAACGTCGGTAAAGCTCATAGAAAAAGGACATATTGTTAAATCCCACAAGATATACCGCCTCCTCAACCGTACATTCACCGCTGGCGATTAGCTTAAGCGCTTCGGCAAGGCGAATATCGTTTCGGTAGGCTATGGGCGATTTGCCAGTGATTTTTACAAACAGGCGGCGGAAATTTGACTCGCTCATGCCGCAAAGCTGCGCATAATATGCCACTTTGCGGTTTTCAAAATAATTTTTTTCTATTTCTCTTCGTGCCGGTAGGATGCTGCGCATCCCTTCACTCATCTGCTCGGTGTTGCTTTCTATAATATGCAAAAGCTCATACAAAACCGCACAAAGAATGTTTTCGGGATTGGCTTCCGGCTGTGCTATTCTCGCAAAAAGTGCGGTTATCTGGCGTGATTTTATAAACAACGGCTTATCAAGATACGGCGGCACCTCATCGGCAAAATCAAACATCAATATCATGGCGTGGGTACCGTCCTCGCGGTACTCGCTCGAATACGGACACCCGCGAGGAATGAAGCAAAGGGTTCCGCTGTCGGTCTCAATCGGGGGATGACCTTCCCTAAAATCATAATAAAGCTGACCGGACGAAGTATAAATAAAGGAATGAAGCTCTTTTCCATCCTCAAAATCGTTCCGGTAGCCTTTTATCCTTGTAATGCTTACAAATTGAAGCTCATTAACACTATAACGGAGCCTTACTCCAAAACGTATCGCTTTCATAGCATCCTCTACCTGCGCAAATACCATACATTATGCGCAAACACAATATAGATTTTTGTATGCTTTTACGTTATGATAGTAACATAGCACAAAAAGTATGTCAAGGAGGAAAGCCCTTATGTATACATTATTGGATAAACAAAAAAGCACCAAAATTTTTGTCGACAGTGCGGAAAGTCCGGTAGTATTGGCGGCAAAAGATTTGCTTCGCAACCTGCGCGAATTATCTAACTTCAGCGAAAATGTGGAACTGTGCGACAATGCCGATATAGCAAGCATTAAAATCGCCGTCAGGGAAAGCGGCAGCTTTAACGATGTGTCGGCTCCGAATGAAACCGAAGGGTACACAGTATCAATCACTTCGGACGGCGTTACAATCGTCGGCCACGACTCGCTCGGCGCGGTTTACGGCATTTATTCATTCTGCGAGAAGATTTTAAAAATCAGTCCGGTTTACCGCATGACCGAAATTTTCCCCGAAAGGGTCGACCGCCTTGATA
This sequence comes from Acutalibacteraceae bacterium, assembly GCA_050946805.1. GTDB lineage: Bacteria > Bacillota > Clostridia > Oscillospirales > Acutalibacteraceae > UBA737. The sequence continues at coordinate 2,611 of JBMNVM010000051.1, forward strand.
TTGAAGAGCAGACCTACAGCCAAGGCGCCCCCGCCGTCGCTTTTCGCGGATGGTTTTTAAATGACGAAGATCTGCTTACCGACTTTAAGGAAAGCAGCGGCAAACGCACCTTCGTTTACCGTTTTTACTCGAATGTCATGAACCTTGACGTACTGGATGCGGTGCTTGAAACGGCTCTTCGCTGCGGCATGAATATGATAATCCCCTCCTCCTTTGTGGATATTATGAACCCGCCCGAGGAAGGCATTGTAAAAGCTACATACGCACGGGGACTATACATTACCCAGCACCATGTCGAACCGATGGGAGTATCCTTCTTTGCGGCTGAAAAATACTTTAAAGAAAATATGCCCCAAACCGAAATCTCCTTTGTAAAAGAGCCTGAAGCCATGTGCAGGGTATGGCGCGCATACGCGGAAAAATGGGCGAAATACGCTGATCGCGTTATCTGGCAATTGGGGCTTAGAGGAAGGGGCGACCGCCCGGTTTGGGATGATGACGACAATATACCGAAAGATGACGAGCACCGCGGAGCAATCATAGCAAACGCCATACAGGCGGAGTATGACATTATTAAGGATGTTTTGGGTACCGATGACTTTATATCAACCGTAACCTTATATAACGAAACCTGCAGATTTTATGAAAAGAACTGCCTGCCTGTACCTAAGGGTGTTATTGTCATTTTCAGCGATACAGGCGCCAATCATTTGCTCTCACGCGACTTTTACACCGTAGAGCGGGAAAGTGACCGGAAATACGGAATTTACTATCATATCGCCTATTACCGCATAGGCCCCCACCTCGCGGAAGCCTGCCCGCCCGAAAAAATGCTTTATTCGCTTAATGAAGCAAAGGAAAAAGATTCGCTTTACTACTGCATTACCAATGTTTCAAACGTCCGCCCGTTTGCCTTCTCGGTTTTGTGGAACGGGGAGATATTAAAAGGCCAAACAGATCCCGACCGCTTCTCGCAAGACTATTACCGTTCCATTTTCGGCAAAGCCGGGGACGAGGTTTTTAAGGGCATGAAGCAGTATTTCAACTGCTTTGCGGACTTAGGGCAAGAGGCCTTCGATTTGGAGTATGAAAAAAATTGTTGGCCCATACCAAAACGAGGTGAGCTGCCCTTCGTCAACTACGCGGCCGATGACGGTACACTTGTTTACGGCAAGTGGAACTGTTATGATTTATCGGTATTAATGCCGAAATTGAAAGAAAGTGAAAAGCGTTTTTCGGAATTACTTTTATATTTCAAAGCATTAGAAGCAAAAATCCCTAAGAGTGCAAAAAATTATTTTGAAATTTACCAGCTTAACCAGACTTCATATATGTTAAACCTTACAAAATGGCGTATAGCATATAACAATATGCTGCTTGCCGGCACAGCAGAAGAGGTTGAAAGGTATATGACCGAAGCGGTGGATTATCTGAAAACCATACAAGAAGACAACAAGGTTTTAGAGCGCGGATATTTTGAAGGCTGGCTTGCGGGAGAGAAAAAGCTTAACTTCACACAGCAGATAATTAACACAAAAGAAGCGGCCGAAAATCGAATAAAGGAGCTTTCAAAATGAACAGGGACTTTTTTCTGACGACCGATGCCGCAAAACAGCTTTACAAGGTTTATGCAAAGGATTTGCCGATTATCGATTACCACAACCACCTCTCGATTCCCGATATTAGTGAAAACAAAAGGTATTTAAACATAACCGACCTTTGGATTTCCCCCGACCCGTACAAGCACCGCGCCATGAGAATGTGCGGCCTGCCCGAAAGGCTTATCACCGGCGACTCGACCGATAAGGAAAAGTTTACTGCTTGGTGCGAGATTTTCCCAAAGCTTGTCGGAAACCCGCTTTATATATGGTCGCTTATGGAGCTGTCGGTAATTTTCGGAATAGTTGAAACACCGAATGCCCAAAACGCGGAGGAAATCTATAAAAAAGCCAACGACTGCCTCGCCCAAAACGAAACAACACCGTCGACCTTTTTCGACAAATTTAAGGTCGAATACGCCGGTCCCTGCGCTTCTTTGTGCGATGACCTTGTGACCTTTGAGAATAGTACTCACCTTGCGCCCTCTCTTCGTGGGGATAATATCGTAGAACCGACTGCGGAATTTATAAAAACTCTTTCGGAAAAGACGGGTATAAATATTAAAAGCCTTGACGATTTAAAAGCGGCGATTTGCGCGCGGCTTGACCGCTTCCATGCTGTCGGCTGCCGTTTTTCCGACCACGCGCTTGACAACGGCTTTAGCTTTATACCCGATGACGGTAAGAACGGCAAGAGGTTTGAAGCCCTCTTAAACGGGGAGAGTTTAACAAAAGAAGATAAAAAATCACTCCAATGCAGTCTGATTGTATTTTTAGGGAGCGAATACGCAAAAAGAAACTGGACAATGCAGCTGCACATTGGCGCAGCGCGTTTTACGAGCACCAGACTACGCGCCCTTGCGGGCGCGGCCGGCGGATACGCCGCTATCGGCAACAGTACCGATGTTTCCTCACTTTTAACCCTTCTTGACACATTGGAGCAAAACGGCGGTCTTCCAAAAACAATACTGTTCCCGTTAAATCCGGCTGACAATGCCTTAATTTCGGTCATTTCCGGCTCCTACTCAAAGGACAATATGGCAGGGCTTATAACCCAAGGCCCCGCATGGTGGTGGTGCGACCACAAGCAGGGCATTTTGGATGTGCTTGAAAACACAGCCGCATTCGGGGTTCTTGCCAACTTTGCCGGCATGACCACCGATTCAAGAAGCTTTTTATCCCTTGTCCGCCACGATTATTTCCGCCGTGTGCTGTGCGGCTGGCTGGGCGAAAAGCTTGAAAAAGGTGAATTTCCTCTTTCAATATCGGAACTCGGGCAAATAGTTAATGATATTTGTTACTTAAATGCGAAAAAAATGACAGAGGTGACTAACTATTAAAAGTCAAGACTTTTTTAAAAAGTTTTAATGAATTGAAAATAGGCGCACTAAAACAAGCCCTATGTTTCAAGGACTTTTAAAAATATAAGTTAGAGATTATCTCAAAGCATCAGAATCATAAACAAGATTTTTGGTTTGCAAAGTGAAAATAACACGCACAAGCTTTTTGACAGTATGCGAAAGAGCAACACGGTAGTTCTTACCTTCAGCACGTTTCTTTGCGTAATATTCTGCAAATGTAGGCTCGTAATTCACAACGGAACGAGCGCAATTCATAAGAGTATATCGCAAATAAGAAGAACCGTGTTTTACCATTCGTCCGGTAGATTCTGAGGTACCGGATTGAAAATATCCCGGTTCCATACCGGCAAACGAAAGGAGCTGTGCAGGATTTTCAAACTTGGAAAAGTCACCGAATTCAGCAAGAATGACTGCAGCAGAAAGGGCACCGATGCCCGGAATGGTTAGCATAGGCGGATTTATCTCTGAGACACATTCGTTGATGAGAGCTTCGGTTTCCTCAACCTTTGAATCTAACTGACTGTAAATGTCTATGACCATAGCCATTTCTTGCAGTAGGAAATCGTCTGGATGACCGACAGTGTTCCGCGCAAGCTGTTTGAGAGTTGTAAAGTCGGTAACAGAAAATCTTCCACGAGACAATTTTCTAAGTGTTTCATAAGATTTAGAATTCATATTCGCAATCCTTTCAGGTGACGAATAGTTAATAAGAATATGAAACGCAGTAGTAGAAAATTTACCTTTAAAAAACGGCTTAAACTCAGGAAAAACCTTGTCTAAGATATTTGTAAGCTCTACGAGTTGTCGGCTTCGTTGCCGAACAAGGCTGTCTCGAAATCTTGTTAGTGACTTTAATTTCTCTGTGTGGTAAAATGATGGTGGATAGGGCTTGTACTCTACCGTCATCAGATAACGGGCAATCATCTCGCAGTCAATCGCATCGGTTTTGGTTTTTCTAAGAGATTTACTCTTAACAAAGCGATTGATTAACAGCGGATTAAACTCCATGAATGTGGTGTCACACGATTCAAGAAAGAGTTTTAGGTTCGTACCGTAATGACCGGTAGCTTCAAGTCCTATTCTTATTTCTGAGCCAAGAGAGTCTAATAATACTTTGAACTGCAAAAAGCCTTCGTGGTCATTTGCAAATGACCACGAGGGAGTGACAACATCACCAACGACGTCAAATAAAGCACAAACGTGTTTGAATTTTGAAATGTCGATTCCGATGTAATACATGGTTTCCTCCTTTACTTTTCTGCACTGCTGTTTTCCACAGACGGCTTGTCCCTGTATTCACGCAAATAAAAACGTCAAAGCGTTAACTAACTGATTACCATTTCAGACAAACCACTGTGGTTTGAGTCACCTCGAACCAGTCTAAGCTGTAATAATATAGATACAAATCCACAGTGCTTGTCTTAATTATACCGCAGGTAGCTACTCCTGCAAATATAACCAAAGATTTTATGAAAGGAGAAATAATTTAAACCACCCCTTTCGAGATGGTTTAATTATACGTGTGAATATATGAACTTAAATTTTAAGGACAAAATAATCGTAGTAACAGGCGCCGGCGGAACACTCTGCTCGGCAATCGCAAAGCATTTAGCCAATGAGGGCGCTAAGTTGGTGCTTGTAGGCAGAACCGAGGATAAGCTCCAAAAGGTGGCCGCAGAAATAAAGGAAAACGGCGGTTTCGCCTTTACATACGCCTGTGATGTCGCCAACCCCGATTCGGTTGCGGCTTTGGCCGAATTTGTAAAAGCAAATTTAGGACTTTGTGACTGCCTTGTAAACGGCGCGGGCGGCAACCAAACATCTGCAATGCCCACCATTACCAAGTTTGACATGCAAGAGCTTGAGGGAACGCTTCCCGAAGGGCAAAAAGGCATTTACGATATTGACATGAAGGCGTTTGAAAGCGTTTTGCACATTAATACAATGGGCACCGTTTACCCGACCCTTGAATTTGCAAAGCAGATGGTAGAAAAGGGCGGCGGAAGCATTGTAAACTTTGCCTCTATGAACAGCTACTGCCCCCTAACACGCTGCTTCGCCTACGCCATGAGCAAGGCGGCGGTCGTAAGCCTTACCGAATCCTTCGCGGCGTATTTCGCTCCGGCAAATATCCGCATAAACGCGGTAGCCCCGGGATTTATGGTAAATGAGCGCAGCAAGGCATACCTCGGCACGGTTGAGGAGGGCTTGACCGCGCGCGGCAAAAGTGTTATTGACCATACGCCTATGGGACGTTTCGGCAAGGCGGAGGATTTGCTCGGCTGTGTTTCATGGCTCTTGGACAGCGATTCTTCAGCCTTCGTTACCGGCACCACCATTCCGGTTGACGGCGGATTTTTAACCTTAAGCGGTGTGTAATACCGCTGATAAAAATCGGCAACAAAAATCCCGACTGATGTGAAAACACGCATCAATCGGGATTTTTTGTTTTATCTTTTTAAGACAAAATAAACCTAAAGCGCGCAGCACCTTCGTTCCACATTGGGAAGTTGGTACCCCACTGGTTATTGAACAAATTCAAAAACACGCCCTTTGAAACATCAGGCAGTTCATTGTCGAACCGGTATATGTTCTTCTTGCCTACCGATATCAGCACCGAATCAAGAAGTTCCAAGGTTATATCACCAAACTTCAAAACGCCGTCGGTCGCGTGAAGTCCCCTGCCGCCATTAGATACGACATCTTCGGGGTCTATAAGAAAAGAAAGCTTTGATATTCCGCTTAAAGGCTTTACTGTATCAAACTTTAGCCACAAGGCCTCAGGGGATCGGTTGGCGGGCTTATTAAACCAGCGAAAATCGAAAAGAATTTTGCCGTTTTGCGGGGTAATCACCAGCACGGCAGTTTTAGGCAGTCCGTGCTTTTCGGTTATAGAAAGCTCGGTATTGTATCTTACAAAAAGACTTTTCTCATCTGTATAAAGCCCAAAGTCGCTTGGCTTATAGGATATATGTTCGTTTTCCTCAAAATTAAGTCCCGGTTTGGTGAAATCCTCTATCGCCCAATTTGTTTTTCCGGTGGTTTCAAAATCCTTAATAAATTTCGGCTTTAAATAACGTTTGGCAAAATCATAAACCTCATCATAGGAGTATTCATCATAAGAATATTCGAAAAGATTATGACCGTCTTGCGCAAAAACTTTACCGTTATACTCAAGGTATATTATCTCGCCGTTTTTTGAAAACTCGATTTTCATGCCGTCAAGTTCGATTTTTCTATTGTTAAGCTCTAAAAGGCTATTCCAATCCGGCTCATCGGCACTGTATTCATTTAAGGCGGAGTTTGCAGCCGCCCTGTTTGAAATTTTTGCGGCCGCATCCAATACATATTTTCTCTGTTCCGCCCATGAAAGCTCCATTTTTTTATAATTGTAATTATTCCGAACCTTATCAAACAGCGGGCGGATGTAGTTTTTATTTTCGCTTAAATGTACCTTTTCATCAAGCCCCCATGTGTGTTCGGGCACAAGCACCAAATGCTCATAAACTGCGCTTTTCTCAACTTCGGGAAGATTTTTCGCTACCCTTAAAAGCGCCTTGTACTGAGAAGTTTTCTGCGGGTCGGTGCCGGTGCCATGAATCCAGCTGTCCCCTATCTCACTCGTAACAACCGGCAGCGTGTCCTTAATTTTCATAACTTCTGTCGCAACATCGTTAAGATTCCCCGCAACAATAAGGGCATCCGGATAATCGGTATGGAGTTTGTCATACACCTCATATACTTCCTTTGCCGACTGCGGCCCCATATTGTCGCCGGTATGAGCAAAACAAATATAGGTGTCGGTTTTTGGTATTTGGGTGAAAGCTCCATAAGAGCCGTTATTATACATTACAATTATCTCGCTGCCCGCAAAGCGCCACCTGAAAAATGGCGGAACCTCCGCCGGAGCGGAAGCGGGGTTAATTCCAATATGCAAAAACTTCACCCCCGCCCTTTCAAGGTAGGGCACTATCGCCTTAGTATGTCCCGGAACATCGGTAAATTTGGCGCCGATGGTGGTGCGGCCAAAGCGCTTATCGAGCTGTTTTGAAAAGGATAAACCGTACTCGAAAAGATCGGCCGTGGCAAGCTCGGAATGTGTGGTAAAGGGCAGTGCGTGCCAACTTAGCCAACCGTTATTAATTGCGTTTATAAGCCGGTCGGCTTCGGCCTTTTCGGCATTTTTTAGATACTGATATATAAGCCAACTTCCGGTTGTCCAGACAAAGCCCTCTTTCCTGCCGGATTGGGCTATTTCTTCTGCAACGTCAATGGCGGCGGGTATATATTTTTTATTATACCTTTCTACAACAGAAAAGCTGAAATCAGTAAACCAAATATCAAGATGGGTTTTAAATAATACTATTATCTTTTTCATAGACATACCTCTGTGCTTTAATTTCAGCAAAATTTACCTACACTGTAATCTTACAATAGTTTTTATATTAATACAAGTATAGAA
>JBMNVM010000052.1:0-9917 GCA_050946805.1 Acutalibacteraceae bacterium
ACCGTGCTTTTGAGTTTGATATATATTATCCAGTTACTGATTTCATTCTTTAAAGTACGCAAAAATGATAAGTATCGTCAATCTAACGATTTCGGGCGATATGTTTCAAGCGAAAATCTGCTACCGATTTCTCTATTAATTCCGGCATATAACGAACAGGAAAATATAGTCTCGAACATAAAGTCACTGATGAAAATTGATTATCCCAAGTTTGAAATTGTTGTTGTAAACGATGGTTCCACCGACAAAACGCATGACTTGATTATTGAAGCGTTTCAGCTATATAGAGTTGAAGCTGCTGTTAAGACATCCATACCCACAAAGGAAATTCGGGGTATATACTGCAATATAGATTATCCGAATTTAATATATGTTGATAAAGAAAACGGCGGTAAATCGGATGCATTAAATGCAGGAATAAATGTTTCGTCTTATCCTCTGTTTGCTTGCCTTGACGCAGATTCTCGTATAGAGCCGGATGCTCTTTTAAAACTTTCTACCGAATTTCTGAAAAACACCGACACAGTAGTGGCGGGCGGTCTTGTTCGTATCGCAAACGGATTCAAAATAAAGGACGGCATTTCCAGCGAGTTTTCCATGCCATCCAAAATGGTGGAAAGATTCCAAATTGTTGAGTATTATCGTTCATTCCTTTCGGGAAGGGTTAGCTGGGGCGCAACAAATTCAATGCTGATTGTTTCGGGTGCTTTCGGCGTTTTCAAAAAGCAGGCTGTAATTGAAGCGGGTGGTTATAAAACGAACACGATTGGCGAGGATATGGAAATCGTTGTTCGTATTCACAAAAATATGAAGGCGAAAAAAAGGAAATACAAAATTATTTTCTGCGAGGACGCGGTATGCTGGACACAGGGACCATTGTCGCTTAACGATATACGAAGTCAGCGACGCCGTTGGCAAATCGGCCTTTTTGATACCCTTCTGTCTCATAAGTCAATGCTTCTTAACCCACGCTACGGCACGGTTGGCTTGCTGGCGATTCCATATCACTGGATATTTGAATTATTTGGAGCAGTAGTAGAAGTTCTCGGTTATTTTATTATCCCGTTTTCGCTTGTAATGGGAGAACTGAATATGTTCTTCTTTATTATATACTTTTTGCTTGCTGTACTTTTAGGCGTCATTCTTTCCATCGGAAGTTTGATTCTTGAACAATACACACGCAAATCCATCGTTAGCGCAAAACAGTGTCTTTCGCTTTCTCTATACGCAATCCTTGAAAATTTCGGATACCGTCAGATTATTTCACTTTTTCGCGTTGAGGGAATGTTGAAATACCGTAAGTTGCGCAAAACATGGGGAAAAATTAAAAGAAAGGAAATCGAACAATGAAAAAGGTCGTTATTTCGGTTGTTGCAACACTTCTGGTTTTGGTTTTGCTTGCACAAACCGGCGTATTGGAAAAATTCGGTATACACGGAATTTCTATTTACACTCCTAAAAAAGAAACCGAAGCCTCCGGCAACGGATTCGAGTGCTATACCGAGAGCCGGACCGGTATTAGTTACCGTTTTAAGGCAACGGGGGACTATTTTTACCTTTACGAAAACGGCGACTGGAATCAACTTTTTATGTGCGGGGTAAATATCGGGGCAACCGAGCCGGCGCTTTTTCCCGGTGATCTAACGATTTCCTATGATACATATTATCGTTGGTTTGGCTACATCAGCGATATGAACTGCAACTGTATACGCGTATATACACTGATGCCTCCGCAATTCTACCAAGCGCTTGATGATTTTAACAAACAATCAAAGAACAAGCTTTACCTTTTCCAAGGAATTTGGATAAATGAGGAAGATATCGAACGCCTATCCGACGCTTACGCGGAAAATGAGAAAATTCTGAACGATTTCAAATTCGATGCAACTAATCTTGTTGATGTAATTCACGGAAATGCCAAAATAGCCGAAACACCCGGTGAAGCCTTCGGTACTTATACCGCGGATGTTTCAAAATGGCTTGTCGGTTGGCTTGTCGGAATTGAATGGGATCCGAATTTTGTGTTGAATACAAACGCTCAGCATGCCGATAAAAAAGACTTTGACGGCGAATACCTATATACTCAAACGGCAACTCCTTTTGAGGCTTTTTTATGTCGTGTAGGCAATGAAATGATTAAATATGAGTGTGAAAAATATCAGTTTCAGGCACCGCTTGCCTTCGCAAACTGGATTACCACAGATCCGCTGACACATCCAAATGAACCTCATTTTGACGAAGACAAGGCAACGGTAAATACCGAAAATATTAAATTTCGTAATTTCAGTCCGGGGATGTTTGCTTCCTATCATATTTATCCATATTATCCCGACAGCTTGAATTACCAAGAAGATTATCTTGAGTATATTGATGAAGAAGGCAACGTTAACACTTATCTTGCCTATCTCGAAGATTTGAAGTTGGCACATACCATCCCTATTATTGTCGCGGAATTCGGTATTCCCACATCAAGAGGCATGGGTCATGAAAGCGTAATGGGGTTCAATCAGGGCATGATTGATGAAATTGATCAGGGCAAAATGCTGATAAAGATGTTTCAATGTATCGAAGAAACGAAATACGCAGGAGGACTTGTATTTACATGGCAGGATGAGTGGTTTAAGCGTACTTGGAACAATGTCATGTTTGACATTGCCGACCGCCGCCCGTTTTGGTCAAATATTCAGACAACCGAGCAGTGCTTCGGTGTAATGGCGTTTGATCCCGGTGCAGAGGAAATGACATGCTATGTTGACGGTAATATTTCCGAGTGGGCAAATTTGTCACCAACCGTTACTTCAAATAATGGAAACCTTTATGTCAAAAGTGATGAAAGGTATCTCTATTTGATGCTGGATGCGGCGGGATACAATTTTGAAAACGACACCTTGCTTATTCCGATAAATACAATATCGGGGCAAGGAAACACAAAAGCCAATTCGCAAAACGCCGAGTTTGATAACGGTGCCGATTTTTTGATATATATCAACGGTAAAGACAATTCTCATATATATGTCGACCGTTATTACGATGCATTCAATTATTATTTTCTGGAATCAAAAAAACTCAGCGATATTCCGAGCGAAGAACAATCAAATGTCAAAGACAGCGGCAATTTTGATATTATGCGGCTTTGCTACGGCTATAATCTCACTGTAAAAAGTACAGGAGAAGTGGTGCCCGACAAGGCGTATGAAACAGGCAAACTGCGTTTCGGCAACGGCAATCCGAAATCATCTAATTACAGGTCGTTAAGCGATTTTTATTACGAGGACGGTAAACTTGAAATCAGAATTCCGTGGCAGTTACTGAATATTATGGACCCTTCAAGCAAGCAGCAGATTTCGGATTTTTGGCAAACACAGACATTTGTTCCGCAAGAATATGAGAGCTTTGATTTAGGCTTTGCATATCGAAACAATGACACGGAAAAATTGACTGTAGCACTTAACGGCAGTTATGAATATAAGGCATGGAATATACCAAATTGGCACGAAAGACTAAAACCTGCATATTATGAGCTTAAAGACTATCTTGAAAAATATAAGGAGAGCAAATGAAAAAAATAATTTCATTAATACTAATCCTTTTATTCATCGTGTACTTATCAGGGTGTAATAACAGCAAGAAATCTTATAGTAACGATAACGAACAAGTGAAATATCCTTTTCCCCAAAGCAGCGTTAAACTACCTGATTGCGGCGATAATCAATTTGATTTTTATGCTTCGGAAAACGGGTATTTCTATCGCAACAATAACAGTAAAGCGGAACTGTTTTATATCAAGGGCGTCAATATGGGGCTCACAACCGCTACCACCGATTTAGCAAATCCAAATGTTTCTTACGACACATATATGGAATGGTTCGGACAAATAAAAGCTATGAGCGCTAATACGGTGCGGGCTTTTACCGTTATGAATCCTGATTTTTATCGGGCGCTTTACGATTTCAATAAAGAAAATGAGTCTTCACCGCTTTATCTCATTCAAGGAATATGGTTTTCCGAAGATCTCATGTACCAACTTACAGATGCGCTTGAAAGCGATAAGATCTTAATCAATGCTTTTAAGCGTTCGGTTAGAGAAACTATAGATATTGTACACGGAAACAGCGATTATACGGTGTACGGCGAGTTTTCTCCCGCAATTTATGACAAGGATATTTCTGAATTTGTTTTGGGATATATTTTGGGGCTGGAATATCCGGCGGATTTTGTTATAGAAACAAATGCTTCTCATCCCGATGAAACGGATTTTTCGGGGGAATATCTATATACCGACAAGGACGCTTCCCCGTTTGAAGCATTCCTATGCGAAGTGGGTGATACGCTGATTACATTTGAAACGGAAAACTATTCCCACCAGACGCCTATTGCTTTTTTGAACTGGCAAACGCTTGATACGCTTTCCCATTCAAACGAGCCCTTCTCCGAGGAGGACACCGTTTCTGTGAATACCGAGAATATACTCAAAAAATCCTCATATATTCCCGGACTTTTTGCTGCGGTTGATGTTTATCCCTACTATCCAGAATTTATGAATCATCAAAAAGAGTATCTCGATTATCGGGACGAAAACGGAAACGCAGACACATACAGAGCTTATCTGAAGGATTTGAAAACGCAGTACAGCGTACCCGTGCTTGTGGCGGAATACGGGCTTTCAACCTCGCGAGGCGTTGCTCATACATCGGTAAACGGCTATAATCAGGGCGGACTTACGGAAACGCAACAAGGCGAATACTGTGTGCAGATGACAAAAAGTATTGCGCTTGAAGGATATTGCGGCGGGCTTTTCTTCTCTTGGCAGGATGAATGGTTCAAACGAACATGGAACACAGTGATGTACTATCCCGATAATCCGTGCGACCGAACTCATAACCTGTCATCTGCGGAACAAGGCTACGGATTGCTTAGCTTTGATGTGTCAACCGTTTATCCGGACGGCAGTTTTAATGACTGGGAAAATACGGACTATGTTGACGGCACGGACATCAAGGTGCAATATGATGCGGATTATATGCATATTCTTGTTGAACTGCCCGAAAGTCATAACTTTGAAAAGGATACCTATTTTGTACCGATTTCGGTTTTGGGCATTGGCAGCACAGCAAGCACCGACGATAATATATTCTTCAGTAAAAACTGCGACTTCTTATTAAAAATAAACGGTAAAGACAACACGAGACTCCTTTGCGACGGATATTACGATGTTTTTCATTATAGGTATTCTGTGTTGAAAAAGATTTTTAATAACGGTATGAAAGAGAAAAACAGCGGAATATTCGGTAAAATCAACACTTTTCTTTCAAATGAAATGTATTTGCCGGACGATGATAAAACGATTCCGCCGCAGTATTACGAAAGCGGACTGTTGAAATACGGTAATGCCAATCCGAATTCTGAAGATTATTGTTCTCAGGCGGATTTTTATCAACGGGACGGAAAAGTTGAAATACGCATAGCATGGTATTTGCTTAATGTTATGAACGCGAGACTCGGCGTTTGTATCGACGAGCTTTGCGGAGAGGATATTCAGTTCACCGAATTTTCGGATATATATATCGGCGGCGGAAGAATCGGAGAAATTAAGATGTTTTCAGCGGATTTTACACCCCTAAGTGATATTCAAATAAATAGCCGCCTTAAAGCGTCATATCATTATATGAAAACAATATTTGAAGAAATTGAAAAATCTCTTAAAAACAAGTTTTAACGCTTGACAAAATAGAACTGAAATGATACAATATAGAGGCCAAACTTGTGGAAACGCAAGGACGGAAAGCTTTGGAGTCTAATACCTAACAGTAATGACAGTCCGGTTGCAAATCATTTGATTATGCACGGGCTGTCTTTTTTATTGCCCGTGAAACGGAGGTTGTTTTATGAAAAAAATTTTAATTTTCGCTCTCACATTAGTAATGGCATTGACTGCAATTCCCGGTTTTATGGTAAGTGCCGCTGCGGTCTCTGAAGTGACTTATTCCGAGCATTTGGATAACAATAACAAAATCGGCTATGACTACGATATTACCGGTTGTTCTATTGCTTGGGTAAAGCAGGCTACAGGTGCTCTTATTTGGGTGACTGAAGATGATGCCCGCAGTGACGATGAAATAATCGCACAGGCAAAGGACGCCGATCCTTCCTTGGCACGCGCAACAAAAACATTTGTTGTCTTAAAAGGCGAAGGAATTAAAAACACGCCCAATACTAAAGGCTCTCAGGCAAAAATCACCGTTGCTGCTGTTGACGGAAAAATCATTATGAGCATAGACGGTGCATACAGTCATTTTGTAAAAGGATTCTCAGAGAAAATTACCGAACCTGAAAATCCCGTAGTTCCGGAATCGGGTGAAAAGGTAAACCTTAGAATTGAAACCGCCCTAAAGATGGCTGTTAAGTTTGAGGACGGAACGGTATACTACGACGGTGAAATGAAAGAAGTCGTTGTCGGAACGGAATATCTTTTTCAAATGTGTACGGTGAACTGGGAAAACGGAATTTACGATGAAAACGGTAACGGTCTTTGCGGTACAGTTGTTTACAGAGTGAAGGTTGTTCACGAAAAGGAGTTTGTTGAGCTCCGCAATATTGCCGTAAATGACCCTGCAAGATATACCATCAAGGGCTTTGATATTATTGATAATGTTGCAAAAACAATCATCATCAACTGTGACGCTGCCGATTTTCATTTAGAAACTGATGTTAACAACTTTTTTGTTGCGTATAGATTCCATTTCAAAAACGGAGATTACAACAAGCAGACCGGTATTGAAAATGTTGTTAATACGCCGATTGAGAGCCTTTCCGTAAACTTACCGGTCGGCACAACGGTAAAATGTGATGCTTATAAAGCATACAACAAGATTGACAGCGACAATGTGCTGATCAATCGCAATTCCGGCGAGGGAAAATATGCGGATGTCTTGCTTTCCAGTGTGAATGATTACTATTGGAATTATTGAGGTTTGCATACCGGGGAAACTCCCGATATTTCGATTGGAAGCGATCGCCATATAGGATTGCGTTTTATGATCGAATTCAACGATCGCAAAGCTACAAAGGTCGATTTATTTAAAGCGACTTTTGGACTTTTATTTCCAGATTAAAAAATGGCACGAGTTATATTTCTCGTACCACAGACTGTAAACAAAGCAGGTTTTCTAAGCAACAGAAAATCTGCTTTTCTCTATTTGAAGGATAATGAGCTATTTGCAAGACGATAATATGCAACGGCGGCAAAGGAATTTTTCTTGTCTCTTACTGTTAGGAATAAATCAATTCGGAATTTGTAATTTCTATGGCTATGCTACGGATATTATTCATCCGAGCAACCCATTCCATTTGATCCTCAGCTTTGAGTTTTTCGGTTACACACTCACGCTCTGCCATTTGTTTTACAAGCATTTCATACATTTTTTCAGCCTGTTTGTCAATATCTGCAAGATAACCTCTCAGTTTTCCACTGATTTGCAAGTTGGAGAGCAATACCCGCTTATTTTCTCGCAGATAATTCAAGTGCCGCTGCCCCCATATACCGATATGTACCTGTTCTTCCTCTGGCAGTTTTAGGCACGGCAAATAATAATCACCTTGTAGCTCATACCATAGCCCATTGCTTTCATCATATTTGTATTTTTCCATAAAATCTTGACCTCCTTAAAATCTTGTGCTACCATCATATCAAAGAGGCACAATGTAGGCAAATGTACGGGGAAATATGTGAGTCTTCAGCCGGATTTTAAGTGTGAAATTTAGGTTGGTTAAGAACATCCGCACCATATCGAGTATTCATAAGGGATTTCACTTGTGAATACTCGATTTTTTTATTTTGATACAGTTTTAGTTCGAGCAGGCGAGATGCCTGCTCTTTTGTTATGCCGGTAGCGGCTCGGTGAGATATTCCACGGCAACGCCTTTTCGGGTGTCAGCTTTGATGTGTTGTCTTTGAGATACCTCGGGTATTTCCACATACCCTACAAAGCGGTAATAGATTACAATTCTCTGCGTTCTGCTTTTGTCTTTACCTTCTGTTTCAAACACATCAATGTGGTCGATGAGTTCCCTGAGAAGCGGTGCGGTCAGGGAGTCCATTCTCATGAACCTGCGGATTGCTGAGGTAAAGGTTTCACGGTCTCTTTCACATTGTCCGCATTCGGAAAGCTTTTGACGGAGAGTTTTTATCTTGGCCTTCAGTTCCAGCCGTTCTACCTCGTACTTGTGGGACAACTGCATAAACCATTCATCGCTTACCTTACCGGTGGCGTTGTCCTCATAGAGCTTCTCGTATAGATTTGACACGGTATCGTTTCGGACGATTGCCTTTTGAAGCTCCTCTTCATCGTGCTTCTTTTCTCTCAACAGTTCCTTGTCGGTCTTTTGGGCAAGAAGCTCGGCAAAGGCTTCTTCATCCGATTCGAGGAATTCTGCCATTCTGCGCAGTTCAAGCATAACAACCTGTTCAATAGCATCTGCTCTGACATAGTGTCTGCCGGGACATTCGCCTCTGTAATCCACCTTGTTGTTTGCACATACGAAATAATGGATATCCTTATTGATTGTGTTCGTATGATGACGGAGTTTACTGTGGCAGTTACCGCAGAACAACAAATCACAAAATATGCTTTTTTCACCATTTTTAGGTTTCGGTGCTCTGCGCTTTGTTTTGGATATTAAGGTCTGCACCTTTTCAAAATCGTCTCGTGCAATAATCGGTTCGTGAACATCCTTAAATATTGCCCAGTTCTCAGGTGCGTTGGGAAACCGTGTCTTATTCTTAAAAGACTTGGAACAGGTTTTGAAATTGATTACATCACCGCAATATTCCTGCTGAGACAGAATCTTTTGTATTGTTGTCTTGCACCACTTATACGGGTTAGGTTGTGTTTTCTTACCGCCTCTCGGTAATCCCTTGCTTTGCCAATATGCCATAGGAACAAGAACCTTTTGCTCTTGAAGGATTCGTGCTATTGTCTCGTTCCCTTTTCCTTCAAGGCACATTTTGAAAATGCTCTTCACCACATCCGCCGCCTCCGGGTCTATAATCCATTTCTTTTTGTTTTCAGGAGATTTCATATACCCATACGGCGGCTGAGATAACGGTTCACCGGCGTTTCCTCGAAGTCTGTGGGAACTCCTGACCTTGCGGCTAATATCTCTTGCGTACATTTCGTTCATTACGTTTCTGAACGGCGCAATCTCGTTTTCGCCCTCGTTGCTGTCAACCAAATCGTTGACGGCAATGAACCGAACATTATGATCGGGAAAATAAATATCCGTGTATTGCCCCACAGTGACATAGTCACGCCCAAGTCGGGACAAATCCTTGACGATTATCGGCGACAATGCCTTTGCTTCCTGCTATGACCTTAAATCCATCACTTACGGCGAGGAACCGGTAAACGACGGCGAATACAAATTCTCTGCGGCTCTGAAAACCGTTGGCGGTGAAGCGTTCAAGGATAATCCCTTACTTCGCAACTTTATTGTGCCGGATACGATTGAAAGCATTGGAACTAATGCATTCTATAATGCTGTTCAGTCCGGTTATCACTGCAAAGATGTCACCGTTACCTTCTACTATGTGAACGGTGTAATTGCGGCGAACATTCTTGATTCACAGTATGTATGGCATATCGTTGTCAACGATAACATTCATACCTTGTCTGACAAGGCATTTTACAACTGCCCGGTTCTTGAAACGATTTCGATTCCGGATACCGTTTCGTCTGTTGGTACGAATGTATTTGCAAATCCGGGCAAAAATGTGACGGCTACTTTCAGAGGCGTTGACGGAACCATTGATGCCTCCGTTTATCGTGATAATAATTGCACCTTTAATGTTACGGTGATTGACTACATCCCCGGAGATATCAACGGCGACGGAATTGTAAATATCAAAGATATTACAAGAT